>NZ_JABEPJ010000012.1:0-163535 GCF_013002825.1 Pseudoalteromonas sp. NEC-BIFX-2020_002 | reverse complement strand
AGCGCCGAATGGTTTTTGTACATAACCCGAGCCTTGTTGTGATTCAATGAAACCAATCACGGCTAAAGCCTGTTCCTACAAAACAAGCCACCTACACACCACACGTAGGAGTGCGCTTTAGCGCCGATGGTTTTTGCACATAACCCGAGCCTTGTTGTGATCCAATGAAACCAATCACGGCTAAAGCCTGTTCCTACAAAAAACACATACCCCACCCGTAGGAAAGCGCTTTAGCGCCGAATGGTTTTTGTACATAACCCGAGCCTTGTTGTGATTCAATGAAACCAATCACGGCTAAAGCCTGTTCCTACAAAACAAGCCACCTACACACCACACGTAGGAGTGCGCTTTAGCGCCGAGTGCATAATTTAATCTATACTTTATTAAATAGTTTTATATTTAAAGGATTAAAATGAAACCTCATTCATACAAATTACGCCAACATCGCTACTCAACTATTAACCACTATTACTCTGTGACGACGTGCACAAATCAACGGATTAAATATTTTGCAGAATTTAACAATGCACGAGCTCTAATAAATTCACTAAAAAAATCAGACTTAAATGGTTTAACAAAAACAATATGCTTTGTAGTAATGCCCGATCATGTGCATTGGTTATTTCAACTTAAAACGCACACTCCACTCTCTTCAGTAGTAGCCAAAGTAAAAGGACGTACATCATTTTCAATGCACAAAAATAAAAGTGAGAAAATTTGGCAATCTGGTTTCTATGATTCATTAATTAGACATGAAAAACATTTATTGCATCAATCAAGGTACATAGCTGCCAACCCAATTAGAGCGGGAATGGTTGAGCAACTTGGTGATTACCCCCATTGGGATTGTATTTATTTGACCCCTCTGAATAACTAACACTATCAGGGCGTAAAACATCACGGCTAAAGCCTGTTCCTACGTGATGGTTTGGTGTTTAAAGCCGTTGTAGGAGTGCGCTTTAGCGCCGATGGTTTTTGCACATAACCCGAGCCTTGTTGTGATTCAATGAAGCCAATCACGGCTAAAGCCTGTTCCTACGTGATGGTTTGGTGTTTAAAGCCGTTGTAGGAGTGCGCTTTAGCGCCGAATGGTTTTTGCACATAACCCGAGCCTTGTTGTGATTCAATGAAACCAATCACGGCTAAAGCCTGCTCCTACAAAAAACACATACCCACCCGTAGGAAAGCGCTTTAGCGCCGAGTGGCTTTGCACATAACCCGCGTCATAAAACATCACGGCTAAAGCCTGTTCCTACACTTAAACTTATGGCTTTACCATTTTATTTCAGGCAAAAAAATGCCACCTTTCGGTGGCATTACACACGGGATTATTTCTACATTATAGAAATTCTTTTCAAAAATTAGGTTCTAGGTTCTTCAATTCTGTAAAGCTAAATATCCACTGCACACTTTCATAGTGCCTAGGAAGTCATTTATTTCCAGCTCTTCATTTTATGCCCTTTAACAGCATAGAAAAGAATAAATAAATAACAAGGAAGCATTACAATATAAGCACCTTGTTGTGCCTCTGCCGAATCAACACCACCACTTGCTAAACCCCAGAATAATGGGCCAAATGCACCACCGGCAATACCCATTACCAATAAACCAGAGCCAACACTTGTTAACTTACCTAAACCTGACAAGGCTAGCGGCCAAACTGCAGGCCAAACTATTGCATTGGCAAAACCTAACACTGCAATCATTAGTAAGGTATCAGGTAACTGTACTTCTAAACCAAGTGCTGTTGCAACAACTACAGAACTAGTATCGCTAAATACAACTGCCAACGTTAATATACAGCCTAAAATCGCTGATGCACTTAATGCGACTTGTTGTGAAATAAATCGTGGAATGAGTGCAATACCTAAAATATAGCCTAGTACCATACAGCCCATAGTGTAAGAAGTCATTATGCTATATTGTTCAATACCTAGTGATAACGCAAAGGTGCCAATTGTGTCACCTGCTATCACTTCTACCGCAACATACACAAATAATGCTAATACACCTAATGCAAGACTTGGATGAGAAAGCGCTTCTTTTACTTGCCCTTTGGCACCTTGGTCTTCATCATCTTGTAACTCAGGTAATGGCATTTTTGTTACTGCAAATGCTAATGCACCTATAAATAAAGCCATACCTAAATAAGGGTAAATTAAGCTATTTGCCATTGCATCAATTTCTAATTGCGTTAACTCTTTGCCTACTAAACCAGTAAAGTCACTTAGGATTAATGCTGTAAATACGATTGGTGCAATAACGCCTGCACCTTTATTCAATATACCCATTACACTTACGCGTGCCGCGGCTGATTCTTCAGGCCCTATACGCACAACATATGGATTAACTGCTGTTTGTAATAATGTTTGGCCAGCACCCATCACTAATTGTGCGAATAAAAACAATGCAAAAACTTGTGTTTTTGCCGCAGGAATAAACAATAAACCTGCAACCATCATAGTCGCCATGCCTAGCGCCATGCCGTTTTTGTAGCCCACTTTACGTATGATCATCGCCGAGGGTACAGCTGTAAATGTGACCGCTATATAAAATGAGAATAAAATAAGAGAAGCTTGAAATGGGCTTAGCTGCAATACCTGCTTTAAGTAAGGCATAAGAGAGCCATTTAACCACGTTGCAAACCCTAATATAAAAAATAGAGTGGCGACAATGGCCATGGGTATAAAATTACTTTGATTATTTGATTTTGACACAGTGGCTTCCATTAACATCTTCTTGTTGCGATCTATCGTTATAATTATTAACTTAATTCGACGATTAGCGTTGCTGTATTGTATAACACTTTTGCGAGATAAAAATAACATTATCGCAACAAAAATGACAGCGCTGCCATAAAACATTACGTCAATTGTAGCCATATTACTAGTAACTATTTACTTTACAAGCATACAAAAAAAGGGCCTTGCGGCCCTTTCAAATACATATTTATTACTAAAACATTAATTTATATACGTAATTCTACTTTTACTTTTATCGTTTAAGCTACTTCTAAGTGCAATAGATTGCTCTTTAGAAACACTGATCGGAGCTGTATACGCAAGCCACGTTGCCCCATTATCTAAACTATATTCTGTTTGTAAATAAGCAAACGGGGTATTAACTTGTAACTTACCGTTATTCACTATCCCACCGGGTACTGGCAGATTCACATTAACACCCGCATTTACGAGTTTTGTTAACTCTTTCAAACCAACAGCGGCAGAAAACTGCGCCCAATCTTTTTCTTGGGTTTTTGTATCAACCTTTTCGCCTTCCCATGGTGCTTTATGCCATGCACGTTCTGCCACAGACAATATACGTGGGAAGATCATCGCTAATACTTGATCTTCAGTACGAATGGTTTCTGACCATACCTGCCCTTGCATACCTAAAATATTTTCAGGTTTTTCAAGTTGCGGTAACGGGCGACCAACTAACGCCTCTAGATTTTCAATTGGCTCACGCGTGCGTGTGTAATCGGCATTCGCATACACATCATCAGGCATATAGTTAAATGCTTTTTTGGTATCGGTATAACGCGTTGCCCAGTAGTAACCACGCTCTTCTGGGTGAGCCTCATAAGGGTGATCAAAGTATAGGTGTGTACCGTGCGATAAAATCACTTGGTAACCTGCATTTGCTAGGCGATAGGCTCTATCAGCTACGCCCCACTCCCAAATATTATCCCATACATTTGCTGTAAAGGTTTTATTTGGAAATTCATCACGCTTAAATGGGTTTGTGCGATCATACATTAACCCATCTTCCCATGCGCCTGGTGAAATACCGCGCTTTTCAAGTAGTTTGGCAACGCGCTGGGTAAAGTAAGGCTTTAAATCACCTGCGCCTGCAACGCCGTTGTTAGGGTCGGCAAACATCGCTTGGCATATTGGTGAATCTACCCAAGACCCCGCACCTACTTCATCACCACCAAAGTGAAGGTTAGTAAGTTGAACCCCCGCTTCACGGTACATTTGTTGTAGCTCGTAGGTTACTTTATCTAAAAATGCGTAAGTTGAATCCATACACACATTCATTGAGTTATCTTTGTAGTTTTGCACCGTCATATAAACTGACGTGTCGTTTGGATCGCTTAGCAAATACTGTGTTGCGGCGCTAATATCAACTTGCTGCGCTTCTTTTTTAGTATTCTTTTTATTAATAAGATTATTTTTAGCTACTTTTTGAGCTTCATCGGCAAGCTTATGGTAACGCGCTTCCATTGCTTTTATCGATGCACGCGCATGGCCTGGACCTTCAATTTCAGGAATGATTTGAATATGACGGTCTCTGGCAAATGTGAGCAGTTCAACAAACTCGCTGCGTGTAAGGTAGCCGTTACCTGAGCCTGATTTAAATGGCCCGGTACCTAGCTGAGTTAATAGACATTCTTTTTCTTCAAGATCAAAACAGCGATAACCACCAATATCTGTTAGCTCTGGTAGGCCTGGAATTTCTAAACGCCAGCCTTCATCTTCAGAAAAATGCCAGTGTAGTTTGTTCATTTTATAACGCGCCATTTGTTCAACAAGTTTGAACATTGCGTCTTTACCATGGTAGTTACGACCATTATCGTAATGCATGCCACGCCAGCCATAACGCGGACTATCTTCAAGCTCTAGCTGCGGAACTTCAACCGCACCTTGGCTGTTTGCTGGTAATAAATTAAGCAGGCTTTGCATTGCATAAAACACACCGGCATTGTCACTACCAACAATATCAATACGGTCGTCATCAATTTCTAAGGTATAGCTTTCGCTTTTACCGTTAGCTAATTGTGGGTTTACCTTTAGGCTGATCAGCTTTTCTTTATTTGCTTTTATGTGATCAGGCTCTGCTTTTAAGGTTAAGCCATAATCATTTTGTAGGTCTTGCATGAAAACCATGGTTTCATTTTTTAACTGACCTTGAAAACGTATTTGCCAGCTATTATCCAGCTTGGCAACACCACGGTTAAACTCAACTTTTTGTGGCTTTGGAATGATGCGTTTTAGCGCATCTTCTTGAGATACTTTTGTAGTTGTTTGTTGGTTTCGTTCAAAACGCACTTCTGGCGTGATTAGTACTGTACGGTCTTTTGGCTCGTTATAACGGCGAAGTTGGTTTTCACGCTCAAACGGGGCTACAAATTGACTCATGTCTTCGCTATCTGTGTTAGCGAAAATAGCCGGTTTGTGATCACCTGACACAAAAAAGGCACGCGGCATAAAGTCGGTATAAGCAACAACCCATACTTGAGCATCAAATTCTATCTCTAAACTTTTACCTGCAGGCAAACCTTTAAAGTCTTTGGTTGGTACTATGCGGTGTAAATCACCATTCACATGTTCAATGTTTAAACCTGCAACATGCTCAGTATTTATTTTACGTACGGAGTGAATATAAAGCTGCCAATCGCTTTCACCTGCAGCAAGTGCAACATCAGATTGGTTATTAAGTATGATTTTACCTAAAAAGCCCGCATCTTTATTGTGAAAGTTATCAACCACTGCAAATGTCAGTGTGGTTTCTTTTGCAAAACTATTAACGTCGTTTTGTGAAAACTGGGCCTGGGCCATAAGTGGCAGTGCAGCGATTAGACTGGCTAAAGCGCGCTTTTTGAAATCCATTGCTCTCTCCTCGTTTAAACCTTAAGGCTACGTATTGTCCCCAGCGTAGCCCTTCTTTTTGTTATTTATTCAACACCATCATATAAAAACCGCAATGACAGCGCTATCAATAATTAACTTAATCAGGTTTTCTTCAGAAAAATATAGCGTAAATTGCAGCTTAGAGCTTGATGCACACATATTTTTCTTCGAGGTATTCGTCTAACCCTTGATACCCCCCTTCACGCCCAAGGCCTGACTGTTTCACACCACCGAATGGAGCCACAGGGTTTGAAATTAGCCCTTCGTTAATACCGACCATTCCGTATTCCAGCGCTTCACTTACACGATAAATTTGCTTGATGTTTTGACTATAAAAATACGCGGCAAGACCATAAGGTACATCATTGGCAAGTGCGAGCACTTCAGCCTCTTCATCAAATACAATAATACTAACTACGGGGCCAAATACTTCTTGGTGATAAATATCCATCTTTGGATTAACGCCAGTTAAAATAAGTGGCGCTTGAAAACTACCCACTAGCTGCACATCATCACTTATTTGAATTGCGCCTTTTGCTTTTGCATCAGCCACTAACTCTTGCACTTTTTGTTTGGCTTTAGGGTAAATAAGTGGGCCAATGTCGGTATTTTCGTCAAAGCCGTTGCCCACTTTTAATGTTGCAACTTTTTTAGCTAATTTATCGACAACTTGATCTAGTATGCTGCGCTGTACAAAAATACGATTAGCGGCGACGCAGGTTTGCCCGCCATTTCTAAATTTAGCGCCCATCAAACCTGTTACGGCTTCATCTAAATCGGCATTATCAAAAATAATAAAGGGTGCATTACCGCCTAACTCCATTGATGTGCGTTTGACTGTAGAGGCGCACTGAGTAAGCAACTGCTTACCAACACCGGTTGAGCCGGTAAAAGTGAACTTACGCACGATGTTTGATTCCGTCATAATTTTACCAACACGCGGCGCATCTTCGCTTAGTAATACATTAAATGCACCTTTTTCAAAACCAGCTTGATCAGCTAAATATGCTAATGCGAGTGCACATAAAGGCGTGTGTTCTGAAGGTTTTAGAACAAAGCTACAACCAGCTGCGTAGGCTGGTGCTACTTTACGTGTCACCATTGCAATCGGGAAGTTCCATGGTGTTATTCCTGCAACTACACCAACTGGTTGCTTAAAGCTGGTTAAACGGTGGTTATTATCTGTTGCAGGTATGACATCACCATAACTACGCTTAGCTTGTTCAGCGTACCATTTGATAAACGCAGCCCCGTAGTCAACTTCACCAAGTGCTTCTTTTAGAGGCTTGCCTTGCTCTTTAGTCATTAACTCAGCAAGCGTTTGTTTATTTTGTATTACTAGATCATACCAACGCATTAGCACATTGCTACGCGTTGTTGCATTGGTTAATTTTAGTTTAATAAATGCATCGTGAGCGGTATTAATTGCTTTATGAACCCCAATATCATCTACGTCACTCACCATGATGATGCTTTGCTGTGTGGCGGGGTCATCAACACTGAAGTTTTTATCGGTGGAGTAAAATTCACCGTTAATGAAAGAGTCGTTAAATAGTAGATGTGACATAGAAACCTCTCAGGTAATTAGCTATAAAAATTGAGTTGTAAGTTATAAGTTGTAAGTTGTAAGTTATAAGTTGTTAAACACCCCGTCCAATGCCAACCCGTAGGCGGAATTACTTAACCACAGCACCTCGCGCAGCTCTTGGCATTGCATGGACCTAAACCGCGCGGCGTAAAGCCCCGCCTACGTAAACCCAAACACCCATACACCCCGTAGGCGGAATTACTTAACCACAGCACCTCGCGCAGCTCTTGGCATTGCAAGGACCTAAACCGCGCGGCGTAAAGTCCCGCCTACGCGAGTCCAAACACCAATGCCAACCCGTAGGCGGGCATTTATCTCGCGCTGGTTTTTCATATCTAGAAAAAAAAACACCGCGTTCAAATTGAGCGCGGTGTTTTCTATACAGCTTAAGGCTTACAGCTTATAGCTGAGCTCAAAATCAATGATCTTCATTAACAATATTGAGGTTGTACTTTGGTATTTCAACTATTAAGTCTTCATCACGGATGATTGCTTGGCAACCTAAGCGTGATTCAGGCTCTAAGCCCCATGCTTTATCTAGCATGTCGTCTTCAAGCTCGTCACTTTCATCAAGTGAGTCAAACCCTTCACGGATAACTAAATGGCAAGTGGTACATGCGCATGACTTTTCGCACGCGTGCGGAATACTGATCCCGTTTTTAAGTGCAACATTAAGTACTGTTTCACCACTTGGTGCATCAATTGCAGCGCCGTCAGGACATAATTCCGGATGGGGAAGAAAAATAATTTGTGGCATTCTAACCTCTTTTAAACGTTGTCTACTGACTGCCCTTGCAGTGCTTTTTTAATCGATGCATCCATTCTTAACTCAGCAAATTTACTACTGGCGTTATCAACTTTCTCAATGGCTGCTTTTATTTCATTTGGCTCGATGGCTGTCTCACGAACTGTTACCAGTTTAGCAATTTCAGCATTCAAGTTAGCTAATTCTTTTTCATCAAGTAAAGCGCTATCGGTTGCCAATGATGCATAAAGTGCTTCAATAACACGTAATGCTTCAACTTGCTGCTCTTTAAGCATACGCGCTTGCATATCACCTTTAGCATTGGTCATTGACTCTTTAAGCATGTTAGCAACTTGGTCATCTGACAAGCCAAACGATGGTTTAACTTGAATTTCAGCTTGTACGCCGGTTGATTTTTCCATGGCTGATACGCTAAGTAAACCATCGGCGTCTACTTTGAAGGTAACACGAATATGCGCAGCACCGGCTGCCATTGGTGGAATACCTTTTAAGCTAAATTTAGCCAATGAGCGACAATCATCAACCAGCTCACGCTCACCTTGCAGTACATGTAACGACATCGCCGTTTGACCATCTTTAAAGGTCGTAAATTCTTGTGCGCGAGCAACCGGTATTGTGGTATTACGTGGAATGATTTTTTCGACTAAACCACCCATTGTTTCTAAGCCTAGGGACAATGGTAATACATCAAGTAATAACATGTCTGAATCAGGCTTATTACCTACTAATACATCAGCTTGTAATGCCGCGCCCAGTGCAACTACGCGATCAGGGTCGATAGAAGTAAGTGGCTCTTTATTAAAAAACTCGGCAACTTGACTGCGTACAATTGGCATACGGGTTGAACCACCAACCATCACGACTTGCAGTACTTCATCATTTGTAATGCCAGCATCTTTAACTGCTCTGCGACACGAACGAAGCGTTTTTTTAACCAGTACCATGGCGAGTTCTTCAAACTTTTCGCGAGTGACTTCAACCATGTGTTTTTCATCGTCAAACTCTAGCCCAACATTTACCTTGGCATATTTACTGAGCGCTTCTTTACAGGCTTTTGCTTTATTAATGAACAAGCGCAACACTGATGGAGATAACGTCATCACACCGGTTTCACGCTTAAAGTGATCGACTAATAATGAGTCAAAATCATCGCCACCGAGGCTTGAATCTCCACCCGTTGCTAATACTTCAAACACACCTTGGTTTAAACGCAGGATTGAAATATCAAACGTACCGCCACCTAAATCATAAACAGCGATAATGCCTTCTTGGCCAGAATCTAAACCATAAGCAACCGCGGCGGCTGTTGGTTCATTTAATAATCGCAGTACATTAATGCCAGCAAGTTCTGCGGCATCCTTGGTGCTTTGGCGCTGTGCATCATCAAAATAAGCTGGCACCGTGATCACCGCACCTAAAATATCTTGCCCTGCAAAGCTTTCTTCGGCGCGTTGCTTTAATGCTTTTAGTATGTCGCTTGAAGCTGTAATTGGGCTGATGTTGCCAGCTGCGGTGGTAATCGCTAATGCGCCATCGTGCTGACAAAAATCATACGGCAATTGACCGTAGCTTTGCTCTATTTCAGCTTGAGTTTTACCTAAAAAACGCTTAACTGAAATTAAAGTATTTACAGGGTCTTGTGTTGCAGCTTGAGCAGCAAGTTCGCCCACTGTGATACCATCAGCGGTATAACGTACAACAGACGGTAACATGGCTGCGCCATTAACATCGGTTAATGTACGGGCTTCGCCACTTTGTACTGTCGCAACTAATGAGTTGGTCGTACCAAGGTCAATACCTATTGCTAACTTATGTTCATGTGGTGCCGCGCTCTGCCCCGGCTCAGCAATCTGCAATAATGCCATAATGCTCTTTAACTCTTGTTTGACTTACCAATGGTTCAGTAAGTTAGATAATTAATCGTCGAATAAACTGTCTTCAATACGTTCTAATTCATCACGCAATTTGTACACGAACTTTAATTTACGAATGTTATCCGCGGCAAGCTGCCATTGCTGTTCATCATTACTTGCTAGTTGCTCCGCAAGCTGCGCACTATATTGGCTATCAAGTTGTTTTATTTGTTGTTCAAAATGGGCAATCGCGGTATCAGGATCGTGACTTGCGCTTAACTCTTCAAGCTCTTCGCGTAACTCCATTTGCTGCATTAAAAACAGCGGATCTTGCAGTGTTTGCTGCTCAGCACGAATATCAACACCTAATTCACTGAGCATGTACTCGGCACGTTTTACCGGATGCTTTAAAATTTGTAGTGCGTCATTAATTTCTGCGGCATTTTGGACAGCTAATAACTTATCACGACTGCTGGCATTAGCATGACGATCAGGGTGAACAGCACGCTGAAGATCTAGGTAATTTTTACTGACTTTTACCAAATCCACATTGTAATCAACCGGTATCGCAAATAACTCAAAATAGCGCATAATTCCAACCATGCCAAATTAACATATTGGCTTAAAATTCAGATAGAACAAAGCCCTACAGGTGCAGGGCTTAAGAATACAATCACTTTATTGTTTATACTGTGAAACTTTCGCCACAACCACACTCGTCAGCTTGATTTGGGTTAATAAATTTAAACCCTTCGTTCAAACCTTCTTTGGTGTAATCAAGTTCAGTACCATCAATATAAACTAAGCTTTTAGCATCAACGATTACTTTAACCCCTTGGGATTCAAATACTTCATCGCCATCAGATAACTCGTCTACAAACTCAAGAACATATGCAAGACCTGAACAGCCCGTCGTTTTAATGCCTACGCGTAAGCCAAGGCCTTTTCCGCGATTTGCTAAAAATGATTCTACGCGGTTTACTGCCGCTTCTGTCAATGTCACTGCCATGATTTATCTCTTACTTCGCTTGTTTACTTTTGTAATCTGCAATTGCCGCTTGGATTGCATCTTCAGCTAAAATTGAACAGTGAATTTTCACTGGTGGTAATTCAAGCTCAGCACTGATATCAGTGTTTTTGATCATAGATGCTTCATCTAATGTCTTACCTTTAACCCACTCTGTTACAAGTGATGATGAAGCTATTGCGCTACCACAACCGTATGTTTTAAATTTAGCGTCTTCAATTACGCCCTCAGCTGATACTTTAATTTGCAGCTTCATAACGTCACCACATGCTGGTGCGCCAACCATACCCGTTGCTACTGATGGGTCATTTTTGTCTAAAACACCTACGTTACGTGGGTTTTCAACATGATCGATTACTTTATTACTATACGCCATAATACTATCCTCACTACCTGCTAGCGGATGTGCACATCAATTAATGATGTGCCCATTCAACTGAATCCAAATCAACACCTTCTTGATGCATTTCCCAAAGAGGCGACATCTCACGTAAGCGACCGATAGAGTTTTTCATTAAATTGACGGTATAATCAATCTCTTCTTCGGTGGTAAAACGGCCAATACTAAA
Organism: Pseudoalteromonas sp. NEC-BIFX-2020_002; assembly: GCF_013002825.1. Classification (NCBI taxonomy): domain Bacteria; kingdom Pseudomonadati; phylum Pseudomonadota; class Gammaproteobacteria; order Alteromonadales; family Pseudoalteromonadaceae; genus Pseudoalteromonas; species Pseudoalteromonas sp. NEC-BIFX-2020_002. Next base: position 152,099 of record NZ_JABEPJ010000012.1, on the reverse strand, counting down.
ACGAATTGAGCTGTGTGCTAATTCATCGTTACGACCAAGCGCACGTAATACATAAGAAGGCTCTAAGCTTGCTGATGTACAGGCAGAACCTGATGATACAGCAATATCTTTAACAGCCATCAATAACGATTCACCTTCAACAAAATTAAAGCTGATGTTAACAATTCCTGGTACTGATTGATCAGGTGTACCGTTGAAGTACACTTCTTCCATATCAGCCATAATGCCATCAATCAAACGCTTACGTAGCGCTGCGATATGGGCGTAATCTTTTTCGAAATCTTGTTTTGCGATTCTAAACGCAGCACCCATGCCAACAAGTTGGTGAGTCGCTAGAGTTCCAGAGCGCATACCGCGCTCATGGCCGCCACCGTGCATTTGCGCTTCAAGGCGTGCACGTGGTTTACGACGTACATATAATGCGCCAATACCTTTAGGGCCATACATTTTATGTGCTGAGAACGACATGAAATCAACTTTAAGCTGTTGAATATCGATTAATACTTTACCTGCACTTTGCGCTGCATCAACATGAAACATAATTTTACGTTCACGGCACATTTCGCCAATCGTTGCGATATCTTGAATTACGCCTAGCTCGTTGTTAACGTGCATAATGCTCACTAATACGGTGTCATCACGCATTGTGTCAGCTAGTTTTTGCAGATCAAGTAGGCCGTTTTCTTCAACGTCCATATAAGTGACTTCAAAACCTTGACGCTCTAATTCACGACATGTATCTATAACCGCTTTATGCTCAGTTTTAGCGGTAATAATATGCTTACCTTTCTTTTTATAAAACTGTGCTGCACCTTTGATTGCAAGGTTGTTTGATTCTGTCGCACCCGATGTGAAAACGATTTCACGTGGGTCTGCGTTAATTAAATCTGCGATATCAGTACGTGCTTGATCGATCGCTTCTTCAGCTTGCCAACCAAAACGGTGTGAACGTGATGCAGGGTTACCAAAATTGCCGTCCATTGTTAGGCATTGCATCATTTCTTTTGCAACACGCTCGTCAACTGGCGTGGTTGCTGCGTAATCTAAATAAATCGGTAACTTCATTTCTTTCTCCGCTGGACGCCAACCTAAAGTTGACAGCTTACTTGAATATTTTCCAATTGCTTAATTGCATTATTAACGCTGTTATCTTGGCGAGATGCGACTTCTTTCACATCTGACTTTTCCACCAATTCAGCAAGGGTAATACCATTTAAAAAATCTTCTATGCGGGCACTTAAATCTGACCACAAAGTGTGTGTCAAACAACGCATACCGCTTTGACAACCGCCTGTTGCGCCATGACAGCGCGTTACATCAACTGATTCGTCGACGGCGCTTATTACATCGCCCACCGAGATTGCACTTGGATCTCGACCAAGTAGATAACCTCCACCTGGACCGCGCACTGAGCTTACTAAACCATTTTTACGTAATCGGGCAAATAATTGTTCAAGATACGACAACGAAATTTCTTGTCGTTCTGAAATATCGGCAAGGGGAACTGGCCCTACACTTGTATGTAGTGCAACATCTAGCATCGCTGTGACGGCATATCTGCCTTTTGATGTTAACTTCATAGAGCCCCCGCACTACTAAAGAGTGCAAATTTTAATTACCAGAGTAAAATAATCAAGTATTATATCGAATCAGCTATAGAGCCGTGAGCTTAGAGCCTTCAATATTCTTCAATACCCGACTATTTTAGTCAGGTATTGTGCATATTGTAATTACTTGAGTAATTTAGTCAAGTATTAGTGGGTATATTGCCTTATAACTTTCGCTTATTTAGTAGACTTATTTATTGAAGTTAAAATACCGCGTAGAATATTTAGTTCTGCATCCTCTGGGCGAGCACGGTTAAATAAACGACGTAATTTCGTCATCACCATGCCAGGATGCTGCTTGATAATAAAACCAGTATCCAACAATGTTGACTCTAAATGATCGTAGAACAACTCTGTTTGCTTTGAACTTGGGTATACTGCGTCATCTTGCTCGACTTTTTTTGGCTGCTCATTTAAAAATGCCATGCGTGTTTCATAACATAGCGTTTGAACGGCCATTGCAAGGTTAAGTGAACTGTATTCTGGGTTAGCGGGAATGCATACATGATAATTACACATTTGCAGTTCTTCATTACTTAGACCACTGTTTTCACGACCAAAGACAAGTGCTACAGGACCATTTACGGCTTCTGCAACTAACTTTTCTCCACACTCGCGTGGCTCTACCATCGGCCAAGATAATGTACGCGAACGCGCACTCGTGCCAATCGTTAGTGCACAACCCGCAATTGCATCTGCAACCGTATCAACAATCACAGCGTTACCAAGTACATCTGTTGCACCTGCAGCCAATGCACTGGCATGACTATCGACTTCACACGCTGGGTCAACTAAATAAAGTTTTGATAAACCCATGGTTTTCATTGCGCGTGCCGCTGAGCCGATATTACCAGCATGTGAGGTGTTTACTAAAACAATACGGATGTCATCTAAGATCATTACTATGCCACTTAACTCATACCAAAATTGCGCGGATTATAACATAGAGAAAAGCTATCAGCTTTGATTTTTTCCTTTAGAGCTGTCAACATTTTTGATAGCTCTATTGTTTCATTTATCCACTGAACGCCGATATTTTTATTTATATAATTAATGTCTATCCCGATATAAATTTGTGTTCTCGCTTCCGCTAACGAAGATCTAGAAATATCTAAGAATCTAACTCGCTCTTTTTGTTACTTTCGCGAGTCATTCCCTCGGCTATGTTACTAGGTACAGACAAACTCGATCTGGTAAATTGATTCCTAAAACCATAATCGGTTAGCTCTACCGTAAATTTATAAATATCAGCGCTTAATCTTGCTGAGCGCTTCCATACAGCTAAATTTTCAAAGTTCATTATATTTCCAGTCCATAGACGATAAGTTGAATATATAGGAACAAAAACCATAGAATGCAAATTTATGGGCTGACGGCTGACGGCTGACGGCTGACGGCTGACGGCTGACGGCTGACGGCTGACGGAAAACAATACCAACAAACCTTATCGTAAACAATAACGTATAAAAAACACACAAAGTTATTTAGGCTTTATTGTTTACTTTGTGTCAAAAATCGCTAGAATATGCCGGCTGAAATATATAAACGTTCTTTTACAACCCAAGGGTATACCATGCATCCAATGTTAAACATTGCGGTTCGCGCTGCGCGCAACGCAGGCAAAATTTTACTTCGCGCAAGTGAAGATTTATCAAAAGTTGAAGTGCAACAAAAAGGCACTAACGATTTAGTAACTAATATTGATAAAGAAGCCGAAGCCGTAATACGTGACACTATTTTACAGTCTTTCCCTGCTCACTCTATTGTTGGTGAAGAGTTAGGCGAACATGTAGGCAAGGATGCAGATTACCAATGGATTGTAGATCCTATTGATGGCACAACAAACTTCATCAAAGGTCTTCCTCATTATGCGATTTCTATCGCACTTAAAGTAAAAGGTCGTTTAGACCAAGCTGTTATCTACGATCCTATTCGTGGTGAGCTTTTCACTGCCTCTCGTGGTCAAGGCGCACAGCTAAATAGCAAGCGTCTTCGTGTAAGCAAAACGACTGTACTGTCAGGTACTGTACTTGCCACTGGTTTCCCATACAAAAACAAACACCACATTGATGCATACACTGAAGCATTCAAAGCCTTATTTGTACATACTGCTGATATTCGCCGTGCAGGTAGCTCAGCATTAGATATGGCTTATGTTGCAGCTGGGCGCGTTGATGGTTTCTTTGAAATTGGTTTAAAACCATGGCATAGCGCTGCAGGTGAATTAATGGTTAAAGAAGCTGGCGGTATGGTTGTTGATTTTGCAGGTGGTAATAACTATAACCACAGCGGTAACATTATCTGCGGCTCACCTAAACTTACGCAAGCAATTATTCGTGAGATTCGCCCTGTATTAACTGAAGCTTTACTTCGTTAATAGCGAATTAAAACCTGGTTAATACTAAAAAAGGAGCTTTGGCTCCTTTTTTATGGCTTAAAATAAGGGTTATCTAGCTTTATTTCGATGACACCCTCTGATTCAAAAGGTAATGCTTTTAAATCAGCTGAGAAGTACTTCATAAATAGCGCATCAAAAGAACCATTTTTTTGCATGATTTCAAGCCCTTTATATAATGCATCAGCAAGCTCTGGTTTTCGCTTTGTAACAAAGTAATAAAATGCACTAGGATAACTAATATATATATTGGGCACTATCACTAATGCTTTATTGTTAACTTGTACTAGCTCAGAGCTGACCTCAATAAAAGAACGTGGAAAATAGTCGACACGGCCATTTGCGACCAAACCAAACATGGCTTCATAGTTAGCCAATGGGCGAACTGACAAGCCATTGCTTGCTAAAATTTTTGTATCTGGCCAATCATGCCCTTGCACTGCTGTAAACGATGCTAATTGATCGAGCGTTGTTATATTCTCAAATCTATTTAAAAAAGCCTGTTGTGTAACCAAGGCGCGTTTTCCTATATATCCTTTAAATAAAGGAACTTTAATAGGGATTGCTAGCGTTTCACGATCTGGACTAGTCATGCTCCAATACAAGTCAATTGCGTCGCTATCTAACGCAATAAGAGTACGCTGCTGGTGTGGATGCACATTAACCGTATTGAGTTTGGCTGGCTGTTCAGCCGCATTGAGCGCGAGAGTGAGCAATGTTGTTAAATATTCATCGCGCTTATATTGTGGGCGTTGCTCTTGCGCTATATTAATAGCTTGTTGAGCCTGCGTATTATTTACATACAGCATTACGAACAGTGAAACTAACGAGAAAAAATATTTAGTCATCAGAGTTATATTCTAGTGTTTTTTTTAAGCTACACCTTGATGAGTAAATACTCAAGTAAAATACGTACCTATTAAGTAAACTTTATACTGCTTGTTTATCTGAACTTAAGCGTACAACAGCAGGCGCAGGGCCTCGTCGATTACACACAAATAAATAGCTATGACGATATCGCTTAGCTTCTTTTTTCGCATCTGTTGCTAAGGCCGCAACTTGATGACTATTAATGCATTGATCCAAATCAGGTTCTACAACACCTATCGATAATGTTAATAACGGTACAAACTGTTTTTCACCTTCTCGATTAGAGGCCCAATATCCTCCACTGGCGATATGCTCCGGCGTAAAAAAAGCACGTGATTGCAACTCAAAGTTGCTGATAATGGTATTACAAACAGCAACTGCCTGATCATTATCAAACACCACCATAAAATCATCGCCACCTATATGACCCACAAAACTGGGAACATCTTTACAAGCTTGAACGGTTACATCTGCCAGTAATTTTATTACGCTGTCTCCGCTGGCATAACCATATAGATCATTAAATTGCTTGAAATGGTTTAAATCTATATAAGCAAGTGAGAACCCATTTTTCACACGTAAACGGCTCTCAATTGCCTCATTAATCGCCACATTTCCAGGTAACATTGTAAGGGGGTTTGCATGCTGAGCATGACGGATTTTCTCTGCTGTAATGTGTTTTAGAATATCACGTAACGGCGCTAATCCTAGATACCGACCTGTACGAGTAATTATAATATGGCGGCGAATGTCGAAGTCATTTTCTGTTATTTGTTGGCTTACGGTATCAAGTGGTTGATTTTCATCAACAACTAAAGGTTGCTTGTGCATTAGCGCAGTAACAGGGCGTTTATCATAGAGGGCATGTCCATAAGGTGCCGCAAATACTTCAGTAAGCTGGTCTTTATGCAGTAAACCAATGGGGGCATTCTCTTCATTTACTACCGCTAAACTTATGATGGATTTATTTTTTTCAAAAATATTATGTGCATCTTTACAGCGTGTTTGCCAATCAATTGGTACATGCTCTACCGCTAGACGGCCTATTACTAATGATTGATCGTATTGATTACTAGGAGGCGTAAAACTTAACCCTTGTAATTGTTTAGAATTAAACTGTGTGCTGGGGGATTGACTGGGTCTTTCTAATAAAAAACCTTGAGCATGCATAATGCCCAGCCCTTCAAGTAAACTGAGCTCTTCAACACGTTCAATGCCTTCGGCTATTACTGCGGTATTTGTTACTTTTGCCAGTTCAATAATCGATTTTAAAAATTCTTTTTTAACAACGCTCTCATCACAATGATCTATAAAATAACGATCAATTTTTACGTAATCAGGGCATAGTTCTGACCATTGTTTTAAACCAGAATAGCCCGCACCTAGGTCATCTATAGCAATTGAAAAACCAAGTTTTCGATAATGCCCGATGGTTTTTAAGAGTAAAAAACCATCATCCACCTTTTCTTGTTCGGTGACTTCAATAACAACTCTATTTGCAGCTAAACCAAAGTGTTCAACAAGATGTAACGTTTCCCCTTTTGGATGGCAAGGATCTAAAAGTGTTTTAGGACTCACATTTAAGAATAATTTACCTTGCAGCTTTAAGTTTACAAAGTTTTCAATTGCTTTAGAGCGACATAGTAACTCTAGCTCGGAGATTTTTTCAAAATATACGGCGGTACTAAATAAGGCACTTGGCATCTCTAACACGCACGATTTAGGCCCGCGACTGAGTGCCTCATAGCCTAAAATTTGTTGTCCTGAAATATCAAAAATGGGTTGGAAAAGCGTTGTTATTGCACTGTTTTGTAGTATATCTTCGAGTATCGCTAGCTGATAATTCACCTTGACCGACCAATACTTAAATAGGGAAGCGGCTAAAGTATCAAGGGTGTATGACAATTTCATGTCAGAGCCCACCCTCATTTGTATTATCCGTTATTTATTCAGTGCTTTTTGTACTTGATCAAAATGAGCTATTACTTCAACAATTTCAAGTTCTGCATCTTGAAATGCTTGCTCATCAACAAAACCTAAACGTGCAATTGCCTGTACTGTTGCAGGGTGTACAAGTAAGTCTTTCGCATGATAGCAAACTGGGTCATCAAATTTTGGTAATTTGCCATCAGCATGATAACCCGTTTCAATTTCTTCTATCGGCAACGTTGGGATCAATTTAGCTGCGGCATTAAGTGCATTTAAATACTCAGTACATTGCGGGTACTTAACCGTAAACTCACTCAACAGTACTTGTGAAACCGTGACTAAGTCAGCTGATTCAACCTCTAAACTTGCTGCATCTTTTTTTGCTCGTATGTTAGCCAATAAAGTCTTGGCTTGTAAATCATACTGCTCAAGCGAAGTTAATGGACCTTTTTCGGTCGCCGCTGATTGCTTTGGTTCTGAATCATTACATGCTGCGAGTGTGAACAGACTGCTTACTAACACAAGTTGCTTTAACATACTTTTATTACATCCATATTTAATAATGATTCTCATTATATATAATACATCGCATTTTAGAAATAGGAGATTTAAGAGATTTTACACGCCCGAGTTAATCACGCCCGTAGGCGGGAGTTTACCTCGCGCAGGTTTGATATGTTATCTGAGCTTGATTTGCGCGGCGTAAGGGTCAGCCCTAAAAATTTAATACCCAAAAACAAAAAACCGCTCAATGAGCGGTTTTTAAACGAAAACTTAGTTGTTCTATTAAGAACCAGCCTACGGCATAGGGTCTAAGTCTGCGCCTTCTTTTTCGATTACTTCTGGTATTAAATCTTCTTTGCTTACACCCATTGCAATAGCAACGGCGCTGGCAACATAAACAGAAGAGTAAGTACCAATGAACACACCAAACAATAGCGCGGTTGCAAAACCGTGAATTGTTTGCCCGCCCCAAGAAAACAAAGCAATCAATACTAAAATAGTGGTGATTGATGTTACTAAGGTACGGTTAAGTGTTTGCGTTAACGAAATATCAATGATCTCAACAGTGTCATCTATACGCACTTTACGGAAGTTTTCACGAATACGGTCAGATACAACGATCGTATCATTAAGTGAATAACCTATTACCGCTAGTATTGCTGCCAAAATGGTTAAGTCAAACTCTAAACCTAATACTGAGAACAAACCTAAAGTAAGAATAACATCGTGTAAGAGGGCAGCTACAGCGCCAACGGCAAAGCGCCATTCAAAACGAAACGCCACGTATATTAAGATACAAATAAGTGCAGTAAGCATGGCAAGGCCACCCTGCTCTTTTAAGTCTTCACCTACGCTTGGCCCAACAAACTCGATACGGCGCATTACTACACTACTATCGGCTATTTTTAACGCGTCAATTACTTGGTTACCAATAACTTCAGCTTTTACATCATCACCACGAGGGGCAAGACGTACTAAAATTTCTTGGCTTGAACCAAATAATTGTACTGATGCATCTGCGAAGCCATTTTCAGCTAATACTGAGCGTACTTTCTTTAAATCCGCTGGCTGTGCAAAACCGACTTCAACGGCTGTACCACCCGTAAAATCTAAGCCAAAGTTTAAACCTTTCACAAAGAAAGAAGCAAACGAAGCTAAAATAAGTAGCGTTGAGATACTCATTGCAACTTTGCGAAGTGACATGAAACCTAACGTTCTGCCACCTAATTTTAAAATTTGCATATATGCTCCTTAGATTGACAGCTTATCAATTCGCTTACCGCCAATGAATAAGTTGATCACCGCACGGGTACCAACAATGGCTGTAAACATTGAAGTAAGAATACCAATGGCAAGTGTTACTGCAAAACCTGCGATCGGACCTGTACCAACAGCGAATAAGATAACTGCTGCAATTAAGGTTGTAATATTAGCATCAAAAATTGTACTAAATGCACTGTCATAACCATGATGAACTGCTTGCTGAGGACTACGTCCATCAGCCAATTCTTCACGAATACGTTCAAATATTAGTACGTTCGCATCGACCGCCATACCAACCGTTAATACGATACCGGCAATACCAGGCAGTGTTAATGCAGCACCAGGGATCAGCGACATTACACCCACTATTAGTACTAAGTTAGCTGCCAATGCAAGGTTAGCGACTAAACCAAAACCTTTGTAGTAAACCAACATGAATATCAGTACGAAAAGAAAGCCTAATGCAACCGCAGTCATACCAGCTTCTATATTTTCTTGGCCTAAGCTTGGTCCTACTGTACGTTCTTCAACGATTTGAATTGGTGCTACAAGTGCACCCGCACGTAGTAATAAACTTAAGTTATGCGCTTCTGCTGGGTTATCAATGCCGGTAATACGGAACGAACGATCAAGGCGGGCTTGAATGGTTGCTACGTTAATTACTTCTTCCACTTTAATTGGCGGTAATGCTTTGCCGTTTTCGTCAGTTTTACCTGATGGCTTATATTCAATAAATACAGTTGCCATACGCTTGCCAATAGCACGCTTGGTAAAGGCATTCATTTTTGCGCCGCCTTTGCTGTCAAGGCTGATACTTACTTGTGGACGTTGATACTCATCAGCACCTGATTGCGCGCCAGTAATGTGGCTACCTTCAAGAATGATGCGTTTTTTTAATACCACAGGGTAACCATCACGGCTCATGATCATTTCGGTGCCAGGTGGAATGCGCCCTTGTGCTGCGGCACTCGGATCTGCATTTTCATCCACTTCACGAAACTCAAGCGTTGCCGTTGCACCTAAAATTTCTTTGGCGCGGGCTGTATCTTGTACACCTGGTAGCTGAACAATAATACGCTCTGCACCTTGGCGTTGAACATTAGGCTCTGCAACACCAATTTGGTTGATACGGTTACGAATAATTGTTTCGTTTTGCTTGATAGCGTAGTCACGAATTTCTTTTAGTTTCTGATCACTAATATTCGCGTAAAACGCATTATCGTTAGAGCTATCATCGATGAAGTTATGTAGAGGGTAACGTGATTGTAAGAAACGCTCAGCAGCGTCTTTGTCTTCTTCGTTACGCATTTCAACACGAATACGTTCAGTACCCGCTACACGGCGAACCGTGCGATAGCGTAACTTTTCTTCACGTAGGTCACTTTTGTAATCTTGGTTCATTTGCTCAAGCGCATTATCAACCGCAGTGACCATATCGATTTCCATCGTAAAGTGAACACCGCCACTTAAATCCAAGCCCAATTTCATTGGGTTACCGCCAAGGGCTTTTAACCAATGAGGTTGCGCCGGGGCCATATTAATGGCTGAGATGTAATCTTCGCTCAATCCATCACGCAATAAATCTTGCGCTTTAAGCTGCTCTTCAACATTTTTGAAACGGATCAATACTTGGCCGTCTTCCAGTTTTGCTGATTTTACAGTAACGTTTTGATCTTTAAGTATGGAATTTACTTTATCTACTACACTGAGATCAGCGTCAGCGCCTTTAGTGCCTGAAATTTGTATGGCCGGATCACGACCATACAAATTAGGAGAGGCATATAAAAGGCCAATCGCAATCACAGCTAGAACAAGTAAATACTTCCATAATGGAAACTTGTTTAACACGTGGGCGTCCTTATTTTTATTATTATAGTGACTTCATTGTGCCTTTAGGCAGCACAGCTGACACTGCTGATTTTTGTACAGTGACTTCTGCTTGGTCATTCAATGAGATAACGATGAAGTCTTTATCTTCAGAGATCTTAGCAATTTTACCGACTAAACCACCTTGTGTAAGTACTTCGTCACCTTTAGCCATCGCGCTCATTAAGCTTTTATGCTCTTTTACGCGCTTAGCTTGTGGACGGTAAATCAAGAAGTAAAATACTAAACCAAAAATAGCTAGCATAATCAACATCTCATAACCACCACCGGCTGGAGCTGCACCTGCCGCACTTGCGTGGGCGTTTGAAATAAATAAACTCATAACACTTCCTCTTTAATTTTTATAAAATTTAATTTTTTAATTTTCTGTATCAGCAAGCTCTGGCACTTCTTGGCCGCGGCGTGCATAAAAATCATTTACGAATTCATCTAATTTGCCTTCACTAATGGCATTACGCAAACCTTCCATAACACGCTGGTAATAACGTAAGTTATGAATAGTATTTAGTCGCGCACCTAATATTTCATTACATTTATCAAGGTGATGTAAGTAAGCGCGAGAGTAATTTTTACACGTATGGCAATCGCATTCTGGATCTAAAGGGCCGGTGTCTGTTTTATGTACTGCGTTACGTATTTTGACAATACCACCAGTAATAAATAAATGGCCGTTACGTGCATTTCGAGTTGGCATCACACAATCAAACATGTCGATACCACGGCGTACCGCTTCGACTAAATCTTCAGGCTTGCCCACACCCATTAGGTAGCGAGGTTTGTTCTCTGGCATTTTATAAGCACAATGATCAAGAATATTAATCATATCAGCCTTTGGCTCACCTACTGATAAACCACCTAGCGCATAACCATCAAAACCAATCTCTTCAAGACCAGCTTGTGATTGAGCTCGTAGCTCTGGATACATGCCACCTTGGATAATACCAAACAAAGCTGACGGGTTATCACTATGACCTTCTTTAGAACGTTTAGCCCAACGAAGTGATAGCTCCATTGAGTCTTTCGCTTCTTTTTCAGTCGCTGGGTAAGGCGTACATTCGTCAAAAATCATCACGATATCTGAGCCTAAATCACGCTGTACTTGCATCGCTTTTTCAGGTGATAACATAATTTTTTCACCGTTAACTGGCGAACTAAATAAAACACCTTCTTCAGAAATCTTGCGCATTGCGCCTAAGCTAAATACTTGGAAACCACCTGAATCGGTTAAAATTGGTTTATCCCAATTCATAAAACCGTGTAAACCACCATGTTGCTTGATGATTTCTGTCCCAGGGCGAAGCATTAAGTGAAAAGTGTTACCAAGGCAAATGTGCGCACCAGTATCTTTAACTTCATCCGGCGTCATGCCTTTGACTGTGCCGTAAGTCCCTACAGGCATAAATGCAGGCGTTTCTACTACGCCTCTATCAAAAATCAAGCGGCCGCGGCGGGCTTTACCATCTGTACGGTCTAATTCAAATTTCATATTTACCTCAATGTCGGAAAAACAGTCCAACTACTGATGTTGGTCACGAACACCAACAAGCTATAATTTAACCGCTCGATTCTATCATTACTTACTACTGCAATACCATTAATTGGGCTAAAAGCGGCGATTAAAAGTGTAAAACTAAAACTAAAAAACCCAACACTGAGTTGGGTTTTATCTACTTTAACAATAAAAACTATTTGCGAGTTAAAAACATTGCATCGCCATAACTGAAAAAGCGATATTTTTGCTCAATAGCGGTTTGATATGCACCCATAATATTATCTTGCCCCGCAAATGCGCTCACTAGCATAATCAGTGTTGATTCTGATAAATGAAAATTAGTTACCATGGCATCAACTACATTAAACTCATAACCTGGGTAAATAAATATATCGGTATCACCAAAGTAAGTGGCTAATTGGCCACCATGGATCTTTGCTGCTGATTCAAGTGAGCGTACAGACGTTGTACCCACTGCAATAACTCGCCCACCTTTGGCTTTTGTTGCGGCTACAGCAGCGACAACATCATCAGGCACTTCAATGTATTCTGAGTGCATTATATGATCATCAACCGAATCTACACGTACAGGCTGAAATGTACCTGCGCCTACGTGTAATGTAACAAATGCCATACTCACACCCTTTGCTTTTAAAGCCGCCATTAAAGCGTCATCAAAATGCAGACCTGCGGTAGGCGCTGCAACAGCACCAGGCTTTTCACCGTAAACAGTCTGGTAGCGCTTACGGTCTTCGTCTGTGTCTGGGCGGTCAATATAAGGTGGTAATGGCATGTGGCCAATGTCATTCAATATTTCTAGTACATTTTGGCTATCAGTAAATTGCAATTCAAATAACTCACCATGACGACCCACCATAGTTGCCTCAGCTTTACCTTCAAGGATGATGGTGGTCCCAGGTTTTGGTGATTTACTGGCTCGCACATGGGCCAACACACGATGCTCGTCGAGTACTCGTTCAACTAATACTTCAACTTTACCACCAGAGGATTTCTGGCCATACATACGCGCAGGGATTACTTTTGTGTTATTAAATACAAGCAAGTCATTTTCATTAACTAGATCAAGTACATCACTAAATATCTTGTGTTCTAGGTCGCCACTGGGGCCATCTAAGGTGAGTAATCGACTACTGGTTCGATCCTGTTTAGGAAAACGAGCAATTAATTCATCAGGAAGGTCAAAGCTAAAATCGGCCACGCGCATAAGAGGGAACATCCACATCAAAAAAGTCGCGCCAAGTTTAACTGTATCGCGCTATTTGCTCAACTAAGGAGGTGAATAAAAATACCCTGTAATGTTCTCTTGTGGTTCATGGCAAATGGCATTATCCTAATCAACTGAATTAATCATGACTGAAAAAGAGGTATGACGTTATGGCTAAGCAGCTAAAGTTGCTGATCTTAAACGCTAGTTTGTCTGAACGTCAAACCATTAAGTCCACCCTCAATAGACTCAATGTATTTACTTTCATTGAAGTTAATGACAGTCAACAAGCACTCGACATTTTAAAAAATCAAGCTGTTGATATCATTATTACAGGGCTTGATGTAGGTAAAATTGATGGCTGGCGGTTCTCGAGAATGATACGCTCGGGCCTGCTTAGCACCCCTAAAAACACCCCAATATTACTTACCCCTCCTATCTATTGTGAGCGAATTGCAGAAACAACAGCCCGTAGTTATGGTATTGATGCTGTTTTGCCTTTTGAGCGCCAAGATATGTTGCCACAAGTATTGGCCAATGTGCTCTCTACTCACCTTGAAAAAAGCAGTCGATTAAATCTATTACTTCTAGAGACTGATGACAATAGAGCCGCTGAAATTGAGCAACATTTACAACTTAATTTTGCTTGCACACATGTCATTAATAATAAGCAAGCGCTGTCTATTTACTTGCAGCAAAAGTTTTCTATCGTGTTGCTCGATGCCACCGCTGCACAAGCAGCATCTGCAAATCAACTAGTCAAAGAAATACTGCAGCATAATCCTAAGCAAGCAATAGTAACAATAATAGATACGCATGATGCTGATTACGCTGAGCAGCTACTACTGTCTGGCGTGACTGACTTTATCCGTGCGCCTTATGAGCAATCTTTTTTAACCAAAGTATGTGATCATGCTGCTCGTCGTGAAGATTTTATGGTCAGCTATGCTGAATTTGCGCAAAAAGTAGAACAATTAAGCCAAAGTCAGAGTCGCTACAAAGAACTATTTTCAGCACATCAACGAATTTTACTGCATTTAAATACTGTCGTACTTGAATTTGATCAGCAAGGACGTATTCGTTTTATCAACCCAGCTTGGGAAGCCTTAACAGGCTACGGTATTAAAGAAACACTAACTAAATCATTAACTGATTACTGCCATGTTGATGATAAACCCAAATTACTCGATACAATTAGCAGTATTTTGAACGCAGGTATTGAACAGCAACAAATTGAAATTCAAATAAGCCATAAAGATGGCAGAACAATTTGGGTAGAGTGCCGCTTACAATTGATAAAAAACAGCAGTAATGCAACGACCATTACTGCAACTATTGATAATATTCATGAACGTAAGCAAGCTGAGTTACAACTTCGTCATTTAGCACTGCATGATACTTTAACGGGCTTACATAACCGCTATTATTTTGATCAGCAGCTCAATCATATATGCCAAACAGAGCTCACTCATGGCGAAATTGAGCATGCACTTATTTATATCGATCTTGATCACTTTAAAATTATTAATGACAGTAAAGGTCACCAACAAGGTGATATTGTCTTAAAGGAAGTGGCGCAATTATTTATTGCCAATATTAGCGATGAGCATTTGATATGTCGTATTGGTGGCGATGAGTTTTCGATCATTTTAAAAAATATTAACTTGCTTGATGCACACTTAGTTGCTGAGGGTATTTGTATGGCAATTGAAGGCCATCAGTTCCAGTCAGAAGAGCAAATCTATTCCATTAGTTGCTCTATTGGCCTAACCCAAATTACAGCAGCAAATAACGATCCGAGTGAATGTTTAAAACAAGCTGATATCGCGTTATATGTTGCCAAAAATTTAGGCCGAAACTTAGTCCATTGCTACTCAAAAGACGATTCAGATAACAACACTATGCAAGCAGGCCTTGAATGGGGGCACAGCATTCGTCAAGCACTGCAACAAGATCAAATTGAATTACACTATCAACCAATCTGGGACTTTAAGAGAGGTAACATTGCCTATTTTGAAGCGCTATTACGATTAAAACTCAACGATGATTTAATTTACCCTAACCAGTTTATTCCGTCTCTTGAGCTGCTTAACGATACGTACTTAATGGACCAATGCGTGATCCGAAATGCTATAGCTGCAATTTCGCGATACCCAGAGCTTAATCAAGTCGCTATTAACTTATCTGCACAATCATTTTTAGATGAACGTTTATTACCACACATAGAATCTAGCCTCGAAGAATATAAGGTATCGCCAACGAGAGTAATCTTTGAAATAACCGAATCTGCAAGTATTAACAACCTAGTAGCTACTCGCGCAATGATTGAAAAGCTTAACCGTCTAGGTTGTCATTTTTCGATAGATGATTTTGGCACCGGCTTTAGCACCTTTAATTACCTTAAACAGCTTCCCGCTCAACATGTCAAAATAGATGGCTCATTTGTTCGGGATATGCTCAATGATCCAATTGATTTAGCACTCGTTAAAGCTATTAATGATATTAGCCGCTCGCTCGATAAGCGCTCTGTAGCTGAATACGTTGAAAATAAAGAGATCTTTTTAGCACTAAAAGAAATTGGTGTTGATTACGGCCAAGGGTATTTTATTTCTCGCCCAGTACCAATTGAAAGAATCCCTTACGAACTAGAAAAAATTTCTCAGAACAAAACTTTTTACGAACAAGCACCTAAGTAAACATGGTTGATTTTTGAAGCTTACCGATGAAAATTTTACTTCCATCCGCTGAAATCTCATCTATACTTTGCTCATACAGATTTTAAATGTCACTATTTTTGTAAGATAAACAAAAATAAACAAGACATCACCAATCTACGATAACATACTCAATAAACACAAATGTGTTATTTATTATGCTATTGTCTACTTATGGAGAAGGTTATGGTGCAATTAATTGTATTATTGTTGGCAGTAAACTTAGGGATAGCTTACCAATGCCACCGTTATGCTAATATCAAAGGTTATCCTATCAGCACATTTACGTGCTTAGGTTTAATACCCTATTTCAATTTAGTGGTGTGGGTGTATTTATTATTTTTGCCAGACATTACCCCTTTCAATAAACAATTTGAATATGAAAGACATAATGAAAAGCAGCCTTTGTAACAACGACTGCTTTGTTGGTCAGGGATAAGTTTTTATCAAATTAAAACTGATAGGTAATTGCCTTAAGTGCTAAATCGCTGGCTTTTATGTCGCCTACTACACATTTTTTAATATCTGATTTATCAAACACTTTAATTAAGTTGGTGTTTTTATCACCGAGCCCTTTCAGAACAAAGCTAACATGTTCGTCATTAGGTGAACTACGTAGCCCACTGCCGTAATCACACAGAGTAAGGCTGATACTCGTACTTACTTGAGTGAGTAATTTTTGCTGCTCCGCGGCTTGCTGCCTCTCACGTTCAACCTGCTTTGCCTGTATATCTTGGCGTAATTGCTGTTGCTGCTTAGTAAGCGTAGTTTGTTGCTTTTCAAGCTTCGCAATATCTTTTTCTAATGCTTTTTTACGTTGCTCAAGCTCTTTTGCTGCGGCGCTATTATCGTGACGATTAGCAAACTCTAAGTCACGTTTTTCACGTTCTAACTCACGTAAATCACGGCTCACCACGAAAACTTGGCAAGCTCTTATAGACAGAGATAAACACCTTTTGCATTAAATCCATGGCATCATCCGGGTTACTGAGCATCCGCAAGCAATGGTTATAAACTCGGCTCTCGTGCTGCTTAACCAGCTTAAGCCAGGCTCGCTTATTACCTTGCTGTGCTTTGGCGATTAATGTTTCTGTTGATTGAAAAAACACGATTCTCGATGCTTAGTTATTTTACTTATAAGATTAGTCGATAGGAGCGCGAGGATAGTTTGGAAAAGATGAAAATAAATTAAAAAATAAATAGCTCACCTTGATGAGCTATTCCTGCATACCAATCGTGTTAAGTTACTGACCATTTATAGCGACAGATAAACGCAGTTAGCGCTTTATTTAGCTCGCTAGAATGGTTAAATATTTAAGTCGATTGGTATTAAACGGCATTGCTGTTTTAAAAAATTTTCTAGCATTTGGCTAAATAAACGAAAATCACGAATTCGCCCTGTGGTTTTGCGCCATAAAATACCAATGTCACGATAAGCATCACCTTGAGAGGCCGTGGCTAACATGTTTTTGTTATCTAAAATCCCCGCATTAATTGCCATTTGTGGCAAAAAGGTCACCCCGAGCTGATGTTCAACCATACTCAATAGTGTGTGTAAGCTTGCCGCTTCAAACGGGTTAATACAGCTTGAACGGTTTAAGTGACAAGCACTCAATGCATGACCTGTCATGCAGTGCTCTCGTTCAAGTAGGAATACGCTTGCATCCGGTAACAGATTAAAGTCTTCTACCCCTGTTGCTGGCAAATAATCTTTGTGATGCACTAAGCTAAAATGATCTTGTGCAAGTACTTGTGTATGAAACTTGTCGGTCTCATAGGGTAAAGCGAGTAATGCCATATCTATATGGCCGTGCTCTAACTTATTTAATAAGCTGTCACTTGTATCCTCAACCAGTACTAATTCTAAATCCACATATTGTTGTTGGCATAGTGCGTATAAAGGCGCAGCTATGAAACTAGCAATAGTAGGAATTACACCAAGCGTTAATTTGCCGCTAAGTGGGCTTAAATGGCTTTTTGTAAGCTCTTTAACACTGAGAGTATCATCTATAATTTTGCGCGCTCGCTCTACGACATCTTCACCAATGGCGGTAAACATGAGGCTACGATTTTCACGCTCAATAAGCTGACATCCCAAAGTTTCTTCAAGCGTTTGAATTGCACTACTTAATGTGGATTGACCAATAAAGCAGGCACTTGCTGCTCGACCAAAATGCTGATATTGATGAACCGCTAATAAGTATTGCAGTTGTTTTATACTTGGTAAATTAGTCATAACTTTTCTTACCCACAAATAAAAAGACCCCAACACCATGGGCATTGAGATCTTTTCAAGCTAAAAGTCTGTAATACTTAAGCCGTAGGAATTAAACTCCAAAGGCAAATCTTAGTATGTAGAAAATAACAATAGCAAGGGCAGCGCCAACTGGCAATGTTATTACCCAAGAAACAGCAATGTTTCTGATCACGCCCATGTTAAGTGCAGCAATACCACGCGCCATACCTACACCTAAAACCGCGCCCACTAACGTTTGTGTCGTTGAGATGGGTAAACCAGTTCCTGATGCGATAACAACAGTAGAAGCAGCGGCTAATTCAGCAGCAAAACCACGGCTAGGTGTTAAATGTGTAATACCTTCACCAATGGTTTTTATTACTTTTTTACCTAAAATAGCTAAACCTGCAACAATACCAAAACCACCCAGCGGTAAAATCCACCATGCAATAGCAGCTTGTTTAGCAATTTCACCATTATTCTCTACAATGTTAACAACAGCAGCAAGAGGACCAATCGCGTTAGCTACGTCATTAGACCCATGTGCAAATGCCATACAACATGCTGTTAATACCATTAAGATAGCAAATACTTTCTCAACATTATTAAATTGCATGTTCTTGTCAGCTTTTGGATCTATCTTCAAGCGGGAAATAACTATTTTACCAATAATACCAACTACAACAGCAATACCAATTGCTAATGCATAGCCTTCTACTGCACCTAAATCAATACCAATGTGCTTTAGGCCTTTTTTGATCGTAACCAAAGACATGATAAAACCCGCAAGACCCATGTATATAGGTACATAACGTTTAGCATTTTTAAGTGGTGACTCGGTATCAAATATAAGTTTTTGTGCACTCATAAATATTAAGTACGCAATAAAACCTGAAATTAATGGTGTTACTATCCAGCTACCAACAATTCCAGCCACTTTATTCCATTGGATTGCTTCGCTGCCAACTGCAACTAACGCGAATCCGATGATAGCACCAATAATTGAGTGAGTAGTTGATACTGGCCAACCAAGAAAAGAAGCAATTAATAGCCAGCTACCTGCTGCAAATAACGCTGAGATCATACCCAACACCATTAATTCAGGTATATCCATAAATGGGGCAGAGTCAATAATGCCTTTGCGTATCGTCGATGTTACTTCACCACCGGCTAAGTAAGCACCTGCAAACTCAAAAATCATCGCAATAAAAATTGCTTGTTTAATTGTAAGCGCTTTAGACCCTACTGAAGTACCCATAGCATTGGCAACGTCATTTGCGCCAATACCATAAGCCATAAAAAAACCGACTGCTGCGGCAATTAAAATTAATACCGTGCCATAAGATGCAATGATATCCATTGTGTAACCTTAATCTTTCGTTATTGAACTGAGTGTAAATTAACGAGCTAACATCAGCTCAAGACGTGAACCTACGCGCTCTGCGATATCCGCAAGCTCGCCAACCCATTCAATTATTTTATATAAAAACATAACATCAACTGGGTTAAGCCCATCCTCAACGGCGCGCAATTGGCGGCGTATAATGATTTGCATATCATCCGTGTCTTGTTCAATTGCATCCAATTCAACGAGCATTTTTTCTACCAAGGTCACTTCGCGACCTTTAAAACCAGTTTCTAATAACTCATCTAACTCGTTAATTGCATTTGACGCTTGTTTAGTCGCATCAACACACCGTGTTACATAGGCTAAGAAATTGACTTGAATCTCTTTTGGAATGGTCATCTCACGACCAATTACACGACCAGCAATGTCTTTTGCTTTATTAGCAATTTTGTCTTGCTGGGTGACGAGTTCGAGCAGATCTGTACGCTCTACCGGCATGAACAATCCACGCGGCAGTTGTAAACGTATATCTCTTTTCATGTCGTCGGCTTCACGCTCTAAAGTACGAATTTCCAAGCGAATCACTTCTGCTTGTACCCACTCTTCTTTAAATACGTGATTGAAAAAAGGGATCAAAGCTTTACTAGCTTGATGTACCTTCTTGATGTGATCTTCCATTGGCTTTATAGGAGATTTTGCGAATACTCCTAAAAATGCGTTTGTAGGCATAGCTGACCCTTAAATCAAATTAGTATGCTTTGCGGCGTGAATTTTACAGCATTCACCACGATTGTGAATGCTTTTATTACTTCACTGGTGCCTGAACATAATATTAATTATAACGAGAACATGAAAAGCGACCATTGGTCGCTTTAATAAAAAAAAAATTACCAAAAAAAATCACAATGATTTTTCTATATCTTCTTGAGATGTATGACGAATATCTTTGCCATTTACGAAATAGATTATATATTCAGCAATATTTTGACAGCGATCACCGATTCGTTCTAAAGAACGCACTGACCAAACTAAATCCATAATTTTTGGGATTGAACGTGGATCTTCCATCATATAGGTCATTATTTGACGTGTAATGGCTTCGTATTCACGATCGACCTTGGCATCTTCCTTATGTACCTCAAAGGCTTTTTGTACATCCATACGTGCGAAAGCATCTAAAACATCATGCAACATCTTAGATACTTGACGCCCCATGTTTTCAATGTTTACCAATAAATCTTGCTGATCTTTAGTAAATGAATCGAGGGCAACTTTAGCTATTCGTTCAGCTTCATCACCAATACGCTCTAAATCAGCAATGGTTTTAGCAATCGCAACCACTAAACGTAAATCGCTGGCTGCAGGTTGACGGCGAGCAATAATACGAGTGCATTCTTCGTCAATATTCACTTCCATGGCATTTACTTTATAATCATTTTCACGCACTTTTCGCGCTAATTCAGCATCACCATTACTCACAGCATCAAGTGCGCTATTAAGTTGCTGCTCAACTAATCCGCCCATACTTAAAACATGATTACGCACGTTCTCTAACTCTTGATTAAAACGGCCAGAGATATGCTTATTAATATTGTGTTCCATTGTCTACCTTCTTATCAGAATCGCTAACATCACCTAAACAGTACGCCCACTATACTAACCATATCGGCCGGTAATGTAGTCTTCTGTTTTCTTTTTGTTCGGCGTAGTAAATAACGTATTTGTATCTGAGTACTCGATTAACTCACCCATGTACATAAATGCGGTTTGATCAGAAACGCGCGCCGCTTGTTGCATGTTGTGCGTTACAATAACAACGGTAAACTGATTTTTTAAATCATTGATTAACTCTTCAATAACCAATGTAGAAATTGGATCAAGTGCTGATGTTGGCTCATCCAGCAATAATACTTCTGGTTCAATCGCAATTGAACGAGCAATAACTAAACGTTGTTGCTGACCACCTGATAAACCAAATGCACTGTCGTGGAGTCTGTCTTTTACTTCATCCCACAACGCAGCCCCTCGCAGTGACTGTTCAACTACTTCATCTAACTTACGCTTTTCTTTAATACCTTGTAAGCGTAGGCCATAAACTACGTTTTCGTAGATAGATTTTGGAAATGGATTTGGACGTTGGAATACCATTCCTACATTGCGACGAAGCGCCGCAACATCTACTTTTTTATCGTAGATGTTTTGCCCATGAAGTAAAATTTCACCTTCAATACGGCAACTATCTACTAAATCATTCATACGATTAATACAGCGTAATAGCGTTGACTTACCACAGCCCGATGGCCCGATGAAAGCCGTTACTTGGCCCTTTGGTATATTCATACTTACTGAACTAAGCGCTTGTTTTTCACCATAGTAAAGATCTAAGTTTTTGATCTGAAGCGCCGTTTGCTCAGTGCTTAAATTTTCTAAGTCCAACTTCAAACTCGTGTTTGACTGGGTTACCTGTGGAGCGACTGTAATCATGTTTATTACCTTAAAATCTTTACTAATTATTGATCAAGCGATCTAAATTTTTCACGTAAGTGGTTACGTATACCGATTGCAGTGATATTCAGTGCGATAATCACTGATACCAATAAGAATGCAGTGGCATAGACTAACGGTCGTGCAGCTTCAACATTCGGGCTTTGGAAGCCAACATCATATATGTGAAAACCTAAATGCATGAACTTTCTATCTAAGTGAAAGTACGGAAAGTTACCATCAAGCGGTAAAGTCGGTGCCATTTTTACAACACCTACTAACATTAGTGGTGCAACTTCACCAGCAGCACGTGCAACAGCCAGTATTAGGCCTGTCATAATTGCCGGACTTGCCATTGGCACTATTATACGCCATAGAGTTTCTGCTTTTGTTGCACCAAGTGCAAGTGAACCATGACGTACCGTACTAGGAATACGAGATAAACCTTCTTCAGTTGATACAATAACAACAGGTAAGGTTAAGATAGCAAGCGTTAGTGCTGACCACATAACCCCTGGCGTACCAAATACAGGGCTTGGTGATGCTTCAGGATAAAATAATTGATCCAGACTCCCCCCAAGCACATAAACAAAGAAACCTAAGCCAAATACCCCATAAACAATCGAAGGAACACCAGCCAAATTAATTACCGCGATACGGATCATCTTTGTCACTGCATTTTTAGCTGCATACTCATGTAAATATATTGCAGCAATAACGCCAAAAGGAGTCACAATTACAGCCATTAGCATGACCATAAACACAGTACCAAATATAGCCGGGAATACACCGCCTTCGGTATTTGCTTCACGCGGGTCATCTGAAACAAACTTACCAAGCTGCACAAAATAATGGCCAAGCTTAGCAAAGAATCCCATGTCATTTGGAAACCAAAAATCCAAAACTTGATACAAAGGCAATGTGACTATTTCGCCGCGCATATCTTTTACCGTTACTTGGTCACGCTTGGCCTCTTTACGAAGTGCAAACAATTGTTTTTCAAGCACGCCATATTCTGACCTTAATTGTGCACGCTGTTGCGCAAGCTCTGCAACGCGTTCATCCGTTAATGCATCATCAAGTAAATAAGATTTTTCTTTTAAACGTAAGCGCTCTAACTCAAAGTTAATATGCCCAATATCGCCATTTTGTAAATCAAGCGCTTGATCATTTAAGTCTACCGCGCGTTCAACGAGCTCATCTAGCACCTCTACTTTGTTGTCAGTGATGACTTGCCCGTCTTTAATCACTTGGTCAACATAACCGTAAAAGTTACCGTTTTTGCTTCGTTCAAACACCGCCAATGTTGCAGGTGCGGTATGAGAGTTAATATCGGTTTCTAAAACCCAACGAAAGTCCAAATCAACATATTCACGGTTACCGGTTTTAATTAATAAGCGCTCAAGCTCTTCTTTATCGTAATCAGATAAATCTACACCCATTGCCTCTAGGCGTGATTTTGGTACCATTTCTCGGTCATAAATCTCACCAATAACGGTTTGCTTTACCACTGAACCTTGCAACTCAAGTTGCACTACTTGTGAAGGCCAGAAAAAGCTTAACCCTTTCCAGGCAATCATTGCTAATAACCCTAAGACGGAAATCAAGCTGATACTAACTGCACCACCTGTCATCCATATCCAAGGAGAACCAGACTTAAACCACTGCTTTACCATGTCGTGTCTCTCCGCTTACATCGAGCTGTATTTATCACGCAACTGCTGACGAACAAACTCAGCAATTGTGTTGAAAATAAAAGTGAATATGAACAATACAAAGGCTGCTAAGAAAAGAATTCGATAGTGTGAACTACCCACTTCAGATTCTGGCATTTCTACTGCAATATTAGCCGCAAGCGTACGCATACCTTGGAAAATGCTCCAATCCATTATTGGTGTATTACCCGTCGCCATAAGTACAATCATTGTCTCACCTACCGCACGCCCTAACCCCATCATTACTGCAGAGAAAATACCTGGGCTTGCTGTTAGCAATACCACGCTGACCAATGTTTGCCATTGTGTTGCACCTAATGCCAAGGAACCATTAGATAAGTGTTTTGGCACACTAAATACCGCATCTTCAGCAATCGAGAAAATAGTTGGAATAACCGCAAAACCCATTGCAATACCCACAACAAGCGAGTTACGTTGGTCAAATGTCATACCTAATTCATTGGTTAGATATTGGCGTACATTACCATCAAACATCCACTGCTCAATCACACCACTCATGGCAAATGCCAACCAACCAATACATAACACAACTGGGATAAGTAAAATTGAATGCGACCCTTCTGGTATGCGATGACGTATACTGGTCGGTAATTTCGTCCAACCAAATGCAGTGGCCAAAATCCCCAGTGGTAACATGATCAATAATCCAACTATCGCAGGAAGGTGCTCTTCAATTAATGGCGCAAGCCATAAACCAGCTAAGAAACCTAGGATTACGGTAGGTAATGCTTCCATTATTTCTACCGTTGGCTTTACCACTTTACGCAATGAACCTGACATAAAGTAGGCTGTGTAGATTGCGGCTGATAAAGCAATCGGCACAGCAAATAGCATTGCATACATGGCTGCTTTTAATGTTCCGAATGAAATTGGTACTAACGAGAATTTAGATTCAAAGTCATCACTGGCAGATGTTGATTGCCAAATATAACCTGGCTCAGGGTAACCTTCGTACCACACTTCTTGCCATAATGCAGACCAGGTAACTTCAGGATGCTCATTATGAATTTCAACAACGGTTAGCTTGTTATCTGCCAAAATAAGTGCCGCATTTGAACGTGGCGCTATTGCAAAGTTTTCAATCGGCCCTTCACTTACTTTACCTTGCCATAACTTTGCTTCACTGGTGGTGTAATACACACCTAACTCACCATTTGAACTGGTAGTAAAAAATGTACGACGATAAAATTCAGTAAAAATATCCAGCTTGCTTTGTTTTGATGTTTCAAAGGCACGAATTTTTTGATATTCACGACCTTCATCTGTATTAATTTCAAACCACTGGGATACTTCACCATTATCATTTGCTAGCATCAACGAGTTAGCACCTGCGAGCAACTGAGCTGAAACAAGATTGGCATTTTCTTCATTGGCTGCCAGCATTTGAATCAGTTCGACTTCACTGGGGTCACGCGTATCATAAACATAAATTTGATTAGCTGAACGTACAAATGTACGCGTAGTGTCAGGCGACATAAGCAGTTGATCAACACGACCATCGACATCGAGTTCGGTGCGCTCAACGACCCACTCAACTTCACCGCTGAACATGTTTTCTTCAGCCACAAAACTACTAAATACAACACGCTTATCGGCTGTTTGCGCAACTACTGCCGTTTTTTCTTCGTAATGGCTAAATGCAAACTGCGTTAATGCAGCGCCTTCATCATCGACAACTAAAGGTGTTTCACCAAGAGGATAATCCAAGCGAGGTGTTAGCTTGCGAGTATTATTTGGAAAAGTAACTAAAAACTTTGGTGCCACGATCATCACCGCACCGTTTTTTAGTCCATAAGCATAAAGCCCTTGAAAAGGGGCGCTTTTTGCAAAACTGCTTACTCCACCGTCAAGTGTAACGGGCAAGCTTGCCAACTTTTTACCAAAGGTCGCTTTTTCTACACTATGAAAATCGACATTGCCCTGCTTACCAAGCAAAAAAGCAACTTCGGTTTGCTCTTCAACACCTAAGCCAACAATTTGCTCAGCATTACTTAAAGTAAAGCTGTTACGCGTTTCTACTTTTGCAGATTCAAAAATAGGCTGTACTACATAAAGTAGATAGAAAAAGATCAATAGCAACGCTATTAACACCATTATTCCACCGGCTGTAATACTAAATTGGGCAAACCGATCTTTAAATAGACGGCTTCTATCCGTATTAAAAGACGGTTTATTCGGATTGGAAGTCATCAAAACACCTTTAAATCTTAACGTTGCGAATAGTGTATTTCACCAAGATGACAGTAATGTTACAAACGTCATAATAGCGTTATTTTGTTTTAAGGAAGCTATCTGTATGAAAAAAATTCAACTTAATAAATTATCATTGAGAAACAGCAATTTACCCAATAAAGGTAATAACGCTAGTACTATATTACTGTTTTTTAATTAATGAAAGCGCAAAAAAATTGGACAAACTCTAGGTCCGAGTCAATACTCAATTCGGTTCATTTTTAAATATAATAATCATTCAACTATTCTCATGCCTGAGCATTTATCACTTAATTACGGCATTTTAAGGGATTTACTTTATGAAGCAATTAGTTATAACTATTTTAGGGCAAGATCGTCCCGGACTTGTCGAAGACATATCATCCACTGTTTTAAACCACCACGGTAACTGGTTAAGCAGTAATTTAAGTCATTTAGCAGGGCATTTTGCCGGCATTTTAGAAGTGACAGTACCTGAAGAACATTTACAAGAACTACAAGATTCATTACATGCACTTCCTAAATTAGAAGTACGCATTGAAACGGGGAATGATGACACAACAGATAACAGTGCCGCCAAGCTTAATTTCGTTATCACTGGTAATGATCGCCCTGGTATTGTGCAAGAGCTTGCTAGTGTTATTCGCCACAAGGGCGCAAACATCACTCACTTAAACTCTAAACAACAAAGCGCCCCAAACTGGGGAGTGCCTATTTTTAGTGCCGTCGCAACAGTCTCTTTACCTGCTGGTATGAACAAAGATGAAGTTGTAGCTGCGCTTGAAGCGATAACCGCCGATTTAATTGTTGATATTGAAGATGTATAAATAATTTTTAAAAATCAGTAATTAACACAGACAAACATGTCACAAAAATGACATGTTTGTCATTATACTGTCATCTTTATGTTCTATATTTTATTCTGCTGCTATCAAAGGAATAGAACATGAACGCCTGCACTGAGTTGCCTCAAACAATTAGTTATTTTGCTCCAGAATTAAGTTGGTTGTCATTTAATGAACGCGTATTGCAAGAAGCCAAAGACAAAAGCAATCCAATTATTGAACGGATGCGTTTTTTAGGTATTTTTTCGAATAACCTTGATGAGTTTTTCAGGGTAAGAGTTGCAGATGTAAAACGTCGTATTTTACTAAATAAACTACCTGATACAAATTTTGATGAAGATGAGATCCTACTCACCCAAATACAACAAAAAGTACTGCAGTTAGGTCAAAAATTTAATCTTATTCACCAGCAAATTCTTCATGATTTAAACAGCCATAACATTCATGTTCAGCGTCCTGAAAAACTTAGTGATTTTCACATTGATTGGCTTAAAAATTTTTTTAATGACAATGTTTTGCAGCACATATCGCCCATTATGTTGGATGAAAACAAAGATTACTCTGATCATATAAACGATACTATGACTTACTTATTTGTAGAGATGCTTAACGACAAACGCCACTACGCGATGCTCGAAGTGCCTACTGATAGAGTGCCACGTTTCGTTATTTTACCTTCTGAAAAAACCCGTCGTCACAAGACTATCGTGATGCTAGATGACATTATTTTGTTTTTTTTAAGTGATGTATTTAGCAGTTTCTTTAGCTTTACTCAAATCCATGGTCACTCAATAAAGCTCACACGAGACGCAGAATACAACTTAGATGATGAGCTTGAAGAAGGCATTTTAGATAAAATGTCTAAAGGTTTAAAACAGCGTATTTACGCTGAACCTGTGCGCTTAGTTTACGATCAAGCGATGCCTGAACCTATGCTAAAAGTAATGAAAAAACGCTTAGGAGTCACCCACCATGATGCACTTATCCCAGGCGGACGTTATCGTAACTTTAGGGATTTTATCGGCTTTCCTAATATTGGTCGTCAATACTTAGAGAACAAATCACTCCCCGCGCTGCAATGCACAGCTTTTAATAATCATGCCAGTGTATTTGATGCAATTAGCCAACAAGATATTTTACTTTATTATCCATATCATACTTTTAACCATTTACTTGAATATGTTCGCCAAGCTGCTTTTGATCCAAAAGTAACGCAAATTAAGGTAAATATTTATCGTGTTGCGAGTAAATCTCGGCTTATTTCATCACTGATCAATGCCGCTAAAAATGGTAAAAAAGTCACTGTAATGGTGGAGCTAAAAGCCCGCTTTGATGAGCAAAACAACATCGAGTGGGCAAAAATACTCAGTAGTGCAGGCATTAAAGTTATATTTGGGATCCCTGCACTCAAAGTTCACAGTAAGCTGTGTATCATTCATCGTCGTGAGAAAGGCCAAATAGTAAAGTATGCACATATAGGCACTGGTAATTTTCACGAAAAAACAGCAAAAATATATACCGACTTTAGCCTATTCACTAAACATACAGGCATCTGTGATGAAAGTGATAGCGTATTTAAATTTATAGAAAGCAGCTACAAGCCGTTCACCTTTGAACACTTAATGATTTCACCCGTTAACGCCCGTGACGTACTTTTAAATTTAATTCAGCAAGAGATCACGCATGTTGAAAATGGCCACAGTGGTAAAATCACAGTAAAAATAAACAACCTAGTGGATAAAGCGCTGGTTGATAGCCTTTATTTAGCAGCCCGAAAAGGCGTTAAAATCCGTATTATTGTCCGCGGTATGTGCTCATTAGTTCCTGGGCTCAATAACTTTAGCGATAACATCCGTATTATTAGTATTGTTGATCGCTTTTTAGAGCATCCACGCGTTATGATTTTTGGTAACAATGGTGATGAAAAAGTCTATATTTCATCTGCTGATTGGATGACCCGTAACCTTGACCATCGTGTTGAAGTGGGCGTTCCCATTTACGATGAGCAACTAAAACGGCTTATTGTAGATATTATTGAGCTACAATTTAAAGATCGCACCAAAGCGCGCATTATCGATAGTGAGCAAAAAAATAATTATGTGAGGCGTGGCAATCGTAAAAAAATACGCTCACAAATTGCTATTTATGATCACTTAAAAAAATGGGAAGGCAATTACAATAATGAATAATTATCCCTCAATTGCTGCGGTTGACTTAGGATCAAACAGCTTTCATTTAGTCGTAGCAAGAGAAGTGGATGGCAATCTACAAATTTTGCATAAAGAAAAACAACGCGTATATTTAGCTGATGGCTTAGACGACAAAAATCAATTAAGCCAAACTGCGATTGATAGAGCACTGGCGATACTGAAGCAGTTTGCAACAACGCTACAAGACTTCCCTGCCAGCAATGTAAAAATTGCTGCAACCTACACATTAAGACGCGCTAAAAACATTAACTCGTTTTTAACTCAAGCAAGTACTGTTTTTCCCTATCATATTGATGTGATATCAGGGCAAGAAGAAGCACGTTTAATCTATCAAGGCGTTGCCCATTACATTCATCACGATGAAAACCGCTTAGTGATTGATATTGGTGGCGGTAGTACAGAGCTCATTATTGGCAAACACTTTAAACATAAGCTGCTAACAAGTCGTAATATGGGCTGCGTAAGTTATACAAAACAATTTTTTGCCGATGGTATTATTAACGATAAACGCTTTAGCAAAGCACAAATAA
Source organism: Pseudoalteromonas sp. NEC-BIFX-2020_002 (assembly GCF_013002825.1). Classification (NCBI taxonomy): domain Bacteria; kingdom Pseudomonadati; phylum Pseudomonadota; class Gammaproteobacteria; order Alteromonadales; family Pseudoalteromonadaceae; genus Pseudoalteromonas; species Pseudoalteromonas sp. NEC-BIFX-2020_002. The sequence goes on along the minus strand of NZ_JABEPJ010000012.1, from coordinate 122,613 downwards.
AAGCAGAGCAAGAACTTGAAGTTATTTTTGCCACTTATATTAGCGCTGGCTGGCAATCAGTAGTTGGCACGTCAGGCACAATAAAGTCAATTTTAGCGATGATCAGCACAAATGATCCCGAGCAAAAACATATCACTTTAGAGCGGTTGCTCGAACTTAAAACCCAGTTCATTGCGGCAAAGACTGTTGATAACCTACTGATTGAAGGTTTAAGCCCAGAGCGCCAAGTGAGTATCTGTGGTGGTTTAGCCATTTTAATCGCAATCTTTGAGCTGTTTAATATTACTGAGATGAACTACAGTGACTTTTCGCTACGCGAAGGCCTACTTCATGAGATGCAACAAAAGCTGGCACTCAAAGATATACGCACCAATACCATTACTAATTTAAGCGAAAGAAATACAATAGATAAAGTACACGCACAACGTGTAGCTAATACCGCTGATTGGTTATTCTTGCAAGTGCAAAAAGAGTGGCAATTAGATTCATTAGATAATCATCAATTGCTCCTGTGGGCAGCGCAATTACACGAGATAGGTTTAGGTATTAACTCATCAGGTTTACATAAACACAGCGCATATGTAGTTGAAAACAGCCAACTACCGGGGTTTACTCAACAGCAACAAACGCTATTAAGCTGCATGATACGCTTTTACCGTAAAAAAATTCGCTTAGAAGAATTTCCTACTTTACTTTCGGTGCCGCACTTTCAAATATTACAATTAATTGTATTACTGAGATTGGCCATATTATTGAACCAAAAGCGCCTTAATGATCAATATCAAGACCTAGTGGTTTCAGTAAAAGGCAACAGCATGCTTTTGCAGTTTCCACTAGGTTGGCTCAATGAACAAACCCTGCTGCATGCCGATTTACAACAAGAGCAAAGGTACTTGAAAAAGGTGGGTTTTTTAATCGACTTTGTATGATTTACAGACGTAGCTAAATTTGGATAGCCTTAGCTATCTAAATTTAAACGACAATTCGTCACATGGTTACATATCCATATGGCGATTAGAACTTTGTATCATCTGCTTTAAACTTTGCTGCTCAAGCTCTAGCAATTGTGCTAGCTTCTCTTTGCCAGCTGGTGTTTCTGCACGACTAAGTAAGTACTCATAAAGGTTAATTACCTTTTGGTGTTGATCTGATAAATAACCTTGCATCACTTGCTCATCAACACGCGTATTACGGTTTAAATCAGTAAAATTAATCAGCTCAGGGTTTTCAACAAAGTACTCATAGCAATACGTGTCTAGTGTATTGATTTCAGTGATGGCCTTAAAACCCACTAAATCTTCAGCTAGCTTTTTTTCGTACTCTACAAAATAGTCTGCGAGCATACGGTTATGCTCTGCTAAATCATCTTTTAAACTAAAAAAATTGGCAGCCATTTGCGTGTGAAAGAGTACAGTCCAATCGTACACTTCGTGTATTGTTTTAACTTGCATGTGCATTCCTTACTCATTTAATTTAAGTTAACGAATGCGTAAAACGTGCCACATAAAAAAGTGATTAAGAACAACAGTAAAGGTAATTATGGTGCAACTTATACTTTTCTTTTTAGTATAAGTTACACAAAAAATGTAAAGTTTATAGGCCTCGCTTTCTCCACAATAAATACACGGCGGGTAACACTAACAAGGTCAGAACTATCGCGCTGAACATGCCGCCGACCATGGGTGCTGCAATGCGGCTCATTACTTCACTACCAGTGCCGGTGCCATAAAGCACGGGCAGTAAACCAATTATAATAGTCGCGACTGTCATCATCACTGGGCGTACTCGCAGGCCAGCGCCTTCGACAATGGCTTGTTTAAGCTCTACAAAATTAATCGTAGTACCTGCTTGTTGTGCTTGGGCGCACTTTTCATTGTAGGCTTGGTTTAAGTACACCAGCATAATGACGCCTATTTCCACTGCGACACCGGCAAGGGCAATAAAACCAACCCCCACGGAGACCGAGAAGTTAAACCCCTCTAAGTACATGAGCCAGATCCCGCCTAGCATCGCCAGCGGTAACGTGGCCATTATAATTGCCACTTCAACAAAGCTTCTAAAATTGAGATACAACAACACAATTATAATCGCTAAGGTTAGTGGTAATACATAGGCGAGCTTCTCTTTGGCACGCTCCATGTATTCATATTGCCCTGCCCACGTTATTGAATAACCTGCAGGTAGCACTAGCTTTTCGTCAAGCACTTGGCGCGCATTGTCTACATAACTGCCAATATCAATGCCATCAATATCAATAAAGCTCCAGCCATTTAAGCGGGCATTTTCACTTTTAATACCCGGTGGGCCATCTTCAATAAATACATCAGCCACATCGGCAAGCGCAATACGCTGCCCTGTAGGGGTAACTATTGGCAATAGCATCAACTCTTCGGGTGAATCACGGTAATCTTGCGGGTAGCGTAGGTTAACTGGGTAACGCTCTTGCCCTTCAACCGTTTCGGTGACATTCATACCACCAATTGCGGTCGCGACCACTTGCTGCACATCGGCAATGTTTAAGCTATAACGAGCGGCTTTTTCACGGTTGATATCAACCTTGATATAACGCCCACCAGCAACACGCTCAGAGTAAACGGAAGCAGTGCCGGGTACATCTTTAAGCAAGACCTCAATCTGTTGGCCAATTTTTTGAATTTCACTCAAATTAGGCCCCGCCACTTTAATACCTACAGGGGTTTTTATGCCTGTTGCTAGCATATCAATACGGGTTTTTATCGGCATCACCCATGCGTTGGTAAGACCTGGAAATTTCACTAAACCATCAAGCTCTTTTTTCAATTTTTCTAAGGTCATGCCTTCGCGCCATTGATCCTTTGGCTTGAGCTGAATAAAAGTTTCAATCATAGTCAGTGGCGCAGGATCGGTAGCGGTTTCTGCGCGTCCTACTTTACCAAACACGGTTAACACCTCGGGCACTGTGGCTATGAGCTTATCTGTTTGCTGTAAAATCTCTCGCGCTTTACCAATCGACAAACCAGGGTAAGTAGTTGGCATATACATTAGATCGCCTTCATCCAGTGGCGGAATAAACTCACTGCCAATTTTGTTCACTGGATAAAAGCCAACAATAGCGACCACTACAGCCAACACCAAGGTCATTTTAGGAAAACGTAAAACGAGATTCAGTAATGGCTTATATCCGTTAACTAATAAGCGATTAACAGGGTTTTTCTGCTCTGAAATCACTTTGCCACGTATAAAATAGCCCATTAATACTGGCACTAAGGTAATTGCTAAACCTGCAGATGCCGCCATGGCATAGGTTTTAGTGTACGCAAGCGGGGCAAACATGCGCCCTTCTTGCGCCTCTAAAATAAATACTGGCATAAAGCTCACAGTAATAATCATTAAACTAAAAAATAGCGCTGGGCCGACTTCGCTGGCGGCATCGGTGACAACTTGCCAGCGATTTTCATCAGTCAACGGTGTTTTTTCCATGTGTTTATGCATGTTTTCGATCATGACAATCGCACCATCGGTCATCGCGCCAATGGCAATGGCAATACCGCCGAGCGACATAATATTAGCGTTAATGCCTTGCCAATACATGATGATAAATGCCGTTAAAATTCCCAGCGGTAAAGTAATAATAGCCACCAAGGATGAGCGCACATGAAACAAAAACACGATGCAGATCAGTGCGACCACCACTAACTCTTCAAGTAGTTTGCTGGTTAGGTTATCCACTGCGCTTTTAATTAAATTAGAGCGGTCATACACAGGCACTATTTCAACGCCTTCAGGTAGACCTTTTTTGAGTGATTCGAGCTTTTCTTTAACCAGCTCTATGGTTTTTTGTGCGTTTTCGCCATAGCGCATCACCACGACACCACCTGCAACTTCACCTTCTCCGTTTAGTTCAGCAATGCCGCGGCGCATTTGTGGGCCAAGGCGAATATCGGCTACATCGCGTAATTGCAGCGGTGTGCCGTTGGCGTTCACCCCCAGCGGAATGGCCTCTAAATCAGCCACACTTTTTATATAACCGGTGCTGGTTACCATGTATTCGGCTTCGGCCATTTCCACTACCGAAGCGCCCATTTCTTGGTTACCTTGCTTAATGGCCGTTTGAATTAAGCTCAGTGGAATACCGTAAGCACGCAGTTTATCTGGCTCTACATTGACTTGATATTGTTTCACCATGCCGCCAACGGAGGCGACTTCTGACACTCCTGGCACAGTTTGTAATTCAAACTTTAAAAACCAATCTTGTAAGCTACGTAATTGGCTAATATCGTGCTGATTGGTTTTATCCACCAGCGCATATAAATAGATCCAACCTACACCGGTGGCATCTGGGCCAAGCTCCGCGGTTGCAGTGTCGGGCAAACGGCTAGCGACTTGGCTTAAATACTCTTGTACTCGACTACGCGCCCAATAAAGATCCGTTTTTTCATCAAAGATGACATACACGTAGGAGTCACCAAAAAATGAAAAACCACGGACCGTTTGTGCCCCGGGCACTGAGAGCATCGCGGTGGTAAGCGGAAAAGTAACTTGATCTTGCACCACTTGCGGCGCTTGCCCAGGATATGACGTTTTAACTATCACCTGCACATCAGATAAGTCCGGCAAGGCATCTATAGGGGTATTTTTAACGGCAAATAAACCGCCACCAATTAGTATTGCAGTTAGTAACAATACAAAAAAGCGATTAGTCACAGACCAACGAATAACGGCTGCTATCATAAGGCCTCCTAATGTCCGTTATGCGATGACAGGGTGCTATCGCTATTTGGTTGCATGATTGCTGCAGTCTTGATACGACTGATCACAAACTCACCGTCTTGCAAACTAAAGGTAAACTCCACTTGCTGCTGTGCAGATAAGTCAGTGAGGTCTACATCTGCTGCAAACATAAAATCTAATGTGGCAGCTTCGCGGTTCCATTTTACAATCTCACCACGGCTAATATTGGCGGTACGCGTTGTTTTATCAATATGGTTGATAGTACCTATTACGGTTGCCGTATTCGCAGACTCGACCATCACATGTGTTGAGTCCATAATATGAATACCGCTCAGTAAGTAGCTATCATCAACTTGCTTAGTTAGCTCAAAATGCAGTGTTTGCCCTACTTGTAACGCACTGAAATCAACATCTTCTGTAACTATAAAATCCATAGTCATGCTTGGCCAATCGAGTTCGTCCATTGGTTCATGGCTAATATTCACCATACGGTGATCCGCCATAACGCTGTTAATAACGCCTTTACCCCACACGTGAGTGATAGTGTCTAGCGCTTGCATACGTTTAAAGTCGGAGCTTTTACTTGATTCAGAATCCAATAAAAATTGGGCTGAAGTCACCACGTGATCATCGGCTTTGAGACCCGATAAAATCACTGCGTCATTGTTATCACTACGACCAAGCTCTACCGCCACAGATTTAAAGCGCCCTTCACCTAATGCCAGCACAACACGGTCTTGGTTGCCGGTACGGATCACCGCTTCTTTTGGCACAATAAGCTGCTTGTCACTTTCTTTAGCGTGAATACTCACCTGCGCAAACATATTTGGTTTTAACTGGTGATTTTGGTTATTAAAGCGCAAGCGTACCCGCAGTGTGCGATTTTTAGCATCCAGTGTTGGGTAGATATAATCAACGTTACCGCGCCAGCTTTGTCCTGCAATGTAATCTAGGGTCATGGTAACGGGTAAACCTATTTCTATTAGCTGTGCTTGGCGCTCAAATACTTCGGCTTCAACCCATACTTCATCCAACTGAGCTATGCTCATCATTGAAGTACCCGGCTTAACATAAAAACCTTCGCGTACATTGAGCTCATCAACCACCCCACTTTGACGTGCGTAAAAGGTAATGTTTTGCATCACTTTTTTATTAGCTTGTAAGCGCTCAACAAAGCCGTCCGACACATTCAATGCTTTTAAGCGCGCTTTGGCCGCGCGAATAAGCACCGTATTTTTACGATTAACTGCCAGTACAAATTCTTCTTGAGCATTAACTAACTGTGGTGAATACAAAGTATACAGTGGTTCGCCTTGCTTTACTTGAGCACCGGCCGCTTTAACGTAAAGCGTTTCTAACCAACCTTCAACCCGCGGGTGAATATGCACCTGTTGGTCTTGGTTATACTGCACATAGCCCACCGTGTTTACTTCACTTTGCAGTGCCTTAAACTGTACTTTCTCGGTTCTAACCCCCAAGTTATTAAACACCGCAGGTGATATCGTCACTGCGCCAGGACCATCTTGGTTATTACTGCTGCCCTCATCATAAACAGGCACTAAATCCATCCCCATCGGTGAGAGTCCAGGTTCATCACGGCGATAGTTGCTATCCATAGGGGCCACCCAATATAGTGGCTTTTTCTCTGTACCGTTAGCAACATGCTCATTACTGCTCCCCAGCAAAGACAATGCACCAACGGAGACTCCCGCACCTAATAGTGCTGCGATAAGAAGCTTTATATTAGTATTCACTTTGATCTCCTGCGAACTGCTCAGCCATCACAGCAGCATCTTGGCTACTGGCGTAATAATTCAGGCGAGCAATAATAATTTGTTGATCGATTTGGATATTTAACGCATCTATTTTGGCATTGAGCTCACTAATACGCGCGCGCATTACTTCTGAAAAGTCACCATCATCGCGGGTGTAGGCGTTTAATGTGGCTTGCGCTTGTTCTGCCATTTGTGGCAGCAGTTTAGTTTGATAAAGCCCACCGCGCTTAGCTAACCGTGCTAACTGACTAAACTCTTTAAAGTACATGCCTTTAAGCTTTTGTAGTGCGATCAGCTTTTGTGTTTTTACGGCTTCCGCTATGGCGATAGCCGCATTTACTTGTTGATCTTGACGGTTATCAGTAAATAGCGGTAAATCAACACTCAATCCTACCGAAAACAGATCCGCCCGCGAGTCTCCGATTGGCGTACCATCGCGATACCCATAGCCCATGTTTACCCCAAACTGTAGTTTATAACCTTGTTTGGCAATATCAATTTCAGTTTTTTTAGCGGCTACCGTTTGGTCAATTGCGACAATTGCAGGATGCGCCATCAGCAGCTGCATTAACTGTGTAAACTCAAGTTGTGCAAAATCGACTAGTGGTATTATGTCACTGCGCTTAGCACTCACAGGCTGAGTTAACATATTGATTGGCAACCATTGTGATAAACGCTTTTTAGCACTTTCAAACTGCTGTTCAAGCATCATTAATTTATCTTCAAGACGGGTTAACTCTAACTGTGCGCGGATAATATCTTGTTGGCGAGTGTTACCTATCGAGCTGGCATAACTTGATTCTGTAATATCAATCAGCTGCGAGAATAATGCTTTATCTTGCTCAATTAAAGCAATGCTTTGCTGCGCACGATACGCATTGAGCCAAGATTCGATCACGATGGTTTTAACCTGTGCGAGTCGGTCAGATCGTAACCATGGATATTGCTGCGCCGACTGCGCTAATGCCTGTTTTTTAAGTGCAAGGCTATCGCCGCGACTAAACATCTGACTTACACCAACCTTTAACTGGGTCATCCCTTCTTGGTCAAACGCAAAGCCATCGGTAGGTAAATTCATTAGCCCGATAGTTAATACTGGATCTGGCAAGGTGCCCGCGACTAAACTTTGCGCTTGTACTGCGGCTTGTTGATATTTACTGGCTGTTAGCCATGGCTCGTTATTAAGCGCATAGCTAAGCGCGTCATCGAGGCTAAGCTCATTGCTATGCGCTGAGATTGTAACTGTTAGCAAAAACGCTAAAAAACTGACTTTAAATATTCTGAAGTGATTCATCACTTACTCCACTAAAATTAAAAAATGATTAAATTTAGAGGCAGAAAAGGTGATTTATGTAAATTTTAGACGCACCTATCCTGCTATTAAGCAGACATAGGAGGACGGTATAACGAACTGGCTATACGATGTTGATTTTGCGGTGTGTAAAGCTGTACTTTTTCGGGGGGAGTTAGCGTAACGCTAAATAGCGCGTTCATACTTAACATTGAATGAGTACTACACGCACTCATCGGGCAGCCACATTCTTGATTAGCCGTTGCGTCATCGTCACAGCAATCCATGTTCATCATACCTGCTGGTATGTCATGGTGCATATCGCTGGTATCGGTGACTTGTGAATCGGTTTGGTTCATATGTGGCATTTCGCAACTCATAGTTACTGACGCAACCGCTTGACCCACTAAAGTGAGTAACAAAACGACGGTCAATATACTAAGGTAAATACGTTGCAAAAAAGTGCCTTTAATAAATGTAAGCTGTAAGCTGTAAGCTGTAAGCTGTAAGCTGTAAGCTGTAAGCTGTAAGCTGTAAGCTGTAAGCTGTAAGCTGTAAGTCTATGGTAACTTGTTCGCTAACACAAACGTTTAACTGTTTCTTGGTGCAATTTTTATTAAGTTACTTGCAGCGATGGCAAATAAACAATAACCAGTAAAATACCAAAAACCTGCGCCAAATTCTGCGTGCATGTTGATAAGCTCGCCCATTTGGCCATCAGCATTTCCTGCAAGATACGCAACAATTAAGGCAATCACGAATACATCTACCATGCTCCATTTACTCAGGCTTTGTATCACTTGACCGAGTTTATGCTTGAATTTATTCATCGGTATTAAACAATACACTAATTGCATTAACAGTTTTAAAGTAGGCACTACAATTGAAAATAACGCCACTAGCCCTGCAACTAAATAATTTTTGTTATTCGCAAGTTCGTTAACTGTTCCCCAGATGCTCCGCGTTTTTTTGTAAGCGCTAACTTCACCTTCAAGCTTATCAAGACCAAACATGCTTGATGCCATTGTGAGCATCCTTCTGGTATTTCTGTCGCCTTCATCAGCAAGCATTTCAATACCTGTTTTAGCTAGTTTTGACTTATCAATTTTACCTTCTAGCGTCAGCACTGGCTGAGTGACACCCGGTACAAGCAATGCTAACGCAATTAAAATAGTGGCAATTGGCAATAATAAACGCATAGCTAGTCTTTAAAAATTACTTTGTAATAACGCATCATACCCAAGGCATTATGCTTGTTCAATAATTGAGGCTAAAACTTCATCACCGTATTCACGGGCTACAAACATAGCCTTGTATACAATGTCAATTTCTGAAGCTGGTCTAATGGTTTCTAATAACTTGGTTGCCAATAGCCAGTTATCTTCTTCTACAGCGCGAGTTAATTGTAAAGTCGCACCTAACATGCCGTTAAAACACAATAACGCACTAGACAAATCATCACCTAGACAAAACTCTTTTGCTATTGCGCCTAATTCCATGCTTAAAATAGCGTCAAGTACAGACATCAGGCCAACTAAGTAACCTCGCTCTGACATTTCCTTACCGCCAGGCTCAAGCATCAGCAGCATAAAATGGGCTCGTGTTAAACCAAGCTTAGTTAGCTCGCTGGGTTTATCTACCCCTAATTCGCTAAGTGCTAATACCCTTACGAATTGGCGGATTGAATCTTCGCCTAAATAAATAACCGCTTGAGAGATAGAAGTAATCTCTAAATTTTGGTTACCCGAGCGCGCATTAACTAGCTTAAGAATACGTGCAGTTAAACCAACATCTTTGGCAACTCTTTGATGTACTTCATCAAAATCAATATCCGGTCGCGATGTACACCGTAAAAGATCAAACACCGCTAGTTTTGAAGGCTCAACATTGTGGTAAGTGAGCATCTCTGGTCGCGCAAAAAAGAAGCCTTGAAAGTAGTCACAGCCTGCATCTTTTAAAGTCGTAAACTCTTCGTGAGTTTCGATTCTTTCCACAATAATTTTTACATCGGGAAAGCGTCTTTTAAGCTTTTTAAGTTGAATATTCGTTTTAATTATTGGGTTTTCAACTTCTAGCTTTATAAAATCTACCAGCTCTAATAAGGGCTCCCATTTTGCATCACCGTCATAATCATCTAATGCAAACACATAACCATCTTGCTTCAGTGAACGTACCCTTTTAGTAACTTGCTCTATATTGCCAGCTCTTTCAACAATTTCTATTACAGCGCTTTTTGGCTGTAATAGTTTAGGAAAATCATCTAACAAAGCATCCGTTGAAAGATTGATAAATGCACACTGGTTAGCTGTTAATTTATCGATACCAATCAACATCAATGCATTAAAAAATAAGCGACCTGTTGCTTGTCCGTCGGTCGTCCCTACAGGGAAAAAATTATCGCTTGAATCTCTGTACAATAACTCATAAGCAAAAATACTCTTATCAGTATTAAATATTGGCTGTCGTGCTATATATTGAGTGACCATATTTGGTACGTTCGCTGTAATTTGTGTATTCGGCATATTATTTCCTGCTAATAATTTATAGCGACTCATGCCAGCTAAATTGTTCTTTTTGTATTGACTTAGTATAGTGAACTTTTGCAAGCTTGCATTAACTAAACACAATGCTGTGGGTACGAAATTTCAGATTCCTCAACTTTCGTACCCACAACAAAAACATCGGGCACTATAACCATACATTTATCATGGATATGTTCTCATCAGGGCTGAGGTTGGGTATAATAGCGCCATACTTTTTTGTAAAAAATCACAAGAGCTAATGACATGAGCATTGAACAAGCCTTAGTAGAACGTAGCAGTAACCAATGTGAGTTGTGCTCTGCAACTGACAACTTATCTGTATACGAAGTGCCACCTGTTACAGAAACCCATTCAGACAAGTGCATTTATACCTGCCAGACATGTAAAGACCAAGTTGAAAGTAATATCGATATCACTCCAACACATTGGCATTGTCTAAACGATAGTATGTGGAGCCAAGTGCCAGCAGTCCAAGTAGTGGCTTATAGAATGCTATCTCGTTTAGCTGCTGATAATGGCTGGGCACAAGATGCGTTAGATATGATTTATCTTGAAGAAGATACGTTAGCATGGGCCAAAGTAGCACTTGCTGAAGACGATGACATCAAACATGTAGATAGTAATGGCGTAACATTACAAGCGGGCGATACTGTCACGCTAATTAAAGACTTAGACGTGAAAGGCAGCAGCTTAACTGCAAAGCGTGGAACAGCAGTTCGTAATATCGGTTTAACCAGCAACCCTGAGCACATTGAAGGTCGCGTTGACGGTCAACGAATTGTTATTTTAACTAAATTTGTTAAAAAGTAAGTCTTATTCATATATCCAGTAAAAGCGCTAAATAGCGCTTTTTATACTTAAAATTAAGCTGCGATTAAGTAGCAAATAACTACACTGTAACCACTATCTACTGACTTAATTTATTTCAAGGAATAAGTCATGCTGTTACATAAACCTCGATCTGTTTTAAAATCAATTACCAACATTAGTATATTAGCTTGCAGCACGTTAATTCTGTCTGGTTGTGTAAATCAGCAGGCTACAAACGCAAGCCATGCAATTAAAAATGAAACTGTCGCAATGCTAACAACACAAGTAACCTACCTTGATCGCAGCATGCTGCGTCCCGGCTCACAATTAACGGTAACTTTAGCCGATGTGTCGAAAATGGATGTAGCTGCCGATATTATCAGTCAACAAACTATTGATATTGCTGGTGCGCCGCCATACACAGTGACACTCCCCTACGACGCAAGCATATTAAACGAACGCAGCCGCTACAGTGTTAGCGCACGTATCGTTAATCAAGATAATTTACTTTATGTAAGCACAACACATAATAACCCGTTCTCACACTCGCAACAGAGTGAACCTCTTACCATTACAGTTTCTAAAGTTGCCGCACAACAACCCGATGTAAGTTTAGTTAACACCTACTTTAAAGCCATTACCTTAAATGGTAAGCCTGTAACTGTTGAAACCAGAGAGCCGTTTATACAATTTAGTAAAGATAACAAAAGCCATGGCTTTTTAGGATGTAATAACTTTACTGGCAGTTATCAAGTCAACCAGCAATCACTCACATTTGGCCCGCAAGCCAGCACTAAAATGATGTGCTTTAAAAGCATGGAACAAGAAAGTGCAATGTCGGCAGTACTAGAGAACACAGCTCTATGGGATATTAATGGCGAATCACTGATTTTAAAAGATCTGCAAGGCAAACAACTTGCAACGTTTAAAGCCATGTATTTTAATTAATTTTGATTTCTCTGAGTATTAAACGCCCAGTTATGCTGGGCGTTTACTTTTATTCTTCGACTAATTGTTCGCTGCGATAAAAACCTGATGAATCACTCAATAAGCTAACTAGCTCAGGTAATACATTATCCATTGTTTGTTTTAACTTCCACGGTGGGTTAATTACGATCATACCTGAGGCTGTCATGCCATGAACGTCTGTATCTTCTTCTGTGGCTAATTCAAATAATTGAATATTACGCATACCTGATGCGATTAAGCCCTCTTCCATGCGCTCAATACGCTCTCTATCTACAACTGGATACCAAATCATATAAGTGCCAGTAGAAAAACGCTGATAAGCCTTCGTTAATGTTTTTACAACGGTGTCGTAATCATCTTTAATTTCATAAGGTGGATCAATTAATACACATGCCCTACGAGATGCTGGCGGCAATAACCCGACTAGGCCTGTAAAGCCGTTTTCACCACGGACACGTATAGAGCGCTTGCCGCTCATATTTTCTTGTAATAATACCAAGTCTCGTGGATGCAACTCAAAGAACCAACCTTTGTCTTGGCGACGTAAAAAGTGCTCTGCAATTTTTGGTGACCCTGGATAAAACGCTAACGCCTCACTTTCATTAAACGACTTAATCAGATCAATATAATCATTTAACTCTTGATGTTCACTCGTATGTTGATAGAGCTTGGCGATACCATCGAGGTATTCTTGGGTCTTTTGGGCATCTGCCCCAGCCAATTCAAAAAAACCGGCGCCAGAATGCGTATCAATATAATCCAACGGTTTATCTTTAAGAGTTTGGTAACTTAATACCTGAGCAAGTACCAAATGTTTAACAACATCGGCCGGATTACCCGCATGAAATGAGTGTCTGTAACTGAGCATAATTTAATTTCGCTATAAGCTTATTTATAAAACCAGTGAACCATAAACATTATGCATTTGGCAACTGAGCGTGAACCAATTCTGAATGAAATAGCCCGTTAGCTGAATTATCCCTTAACGACGAATAAAAATCAGCTAAAACACACGTAAATACTGGCATATAAAGCAATTTTGCTTTACATTTGCATGACAATAATCACAGTTTTATGAGCGCATTTATGAATAACGAGACCCTTTCTCAATTAGAACAACTGATCGACCAATTAATTAGCCAAAATTCACAACTTCAAACAGAAGTGAATGAACTTAAAGATAAAAACAGTCAGCTGATCGATGAAAATGAAATTCTTCAACTTGAAGCACTTGAAAGCGAAGAAAAACAAAAAGATACCAGCACAACGTTAACAGGCCTACTTGAGAAACTACAAAGCGCTCAACAGGCAAACTAATGTCTGAGCTGCAAAACCAGCGAGTCACCGTTGAGTTGCTTGGTAAAGAGCAGCAATTTGCTTGCCCTGTAGGACAAGAAGACGCTCTAATTGCTGCCGCTAAACATCTTAATGATTTAGTCGAGCAAATGAAGCAACGCTCAACGGTTCGCAATGATCAAAAAGCTTTATTAATGGCTGCTTTGAACATTAGTCACGAACTGCTTGAAGCAAAAGCACAGCAAAGTGCAGAACTACAACAGCACGATCAGCTTGTTGATAAACTAAGTGCATACTTAGGTAGCTCATCAGCCAAATAAAAAGCGCTACTTAGCGCTTTTTTTGTTATTACCAATAAAATAAGCTACTGTAAGCGACCTATTTTATTGATCGATATGACCCATGCTAAGTAGTCCTTTCAAACTAATAACTACATTTAAACTGCTAATTGTTGGGTTACTAATCAGCTTAGCACCTTTCGCCTATAGTGCCGTAACTTGGCAAACAATCAGCCCAAACATTCAATTTTTACAACAGCAACCAAAGCTACGCTTTTATGATTCCAACCAAGTATTAATCCAAGGTAAAGAGTGCGCTTTAATGTTTGATGCCAGCGGCAATTTTGCAGCCGTTGAAGCTACAATTGTAAAACTAAAGTCAACTTTGACGACCCCTCTTTGCTATTTAGTTGCGAGCCATTTTCATGATGACCACTTATTAGGCATGGCCATTTTGCAACACAGTTACCCAAACGCCAAACTCATTGTTCATAAACAGATTGCCCGCGAGTTTGCAAATTTTCAACGTGCCTTTGAAGATAAACTTGATAGTTACGAGCAAAGTATTGAGCTTAGTTATCAACGATTAGCTGAACAACCAGCTTCTTTACAGCCACAATGGAGAAAGAAATTAGAATTAGCCAAACAGCGTCTACTTCGCTGGCGAAAATTTAATTTGCAGCCAAATGCAATGCAAGTCTCTGATTCTCTCACACTCAATTTAGGTGACTACCCTATAACGCTGCACGCCCATCAAGCACATACAAATGGAGATCTGACATTACTAGCAGAACAAGGAACCATCTTACTAGGGGGAGACATTGTAGATTGGCTGCCTTACCCTGGACACGGCAACTTAGTTGAATGGGCAGAACTACTTAAACAATTTAGCAATAACAAACAGATAAAAATAATTTTACCTGGCCATGGAGCGCCCTTAAAAGCAACTGATTTAAGTCAGCCATACAGGTTTTTACAACAAATTATTAAGCATGTATCAACCAATCCCAATGTGGAACTTACAACATTACAGCAAAGCTTCCCTGCTGAATTTGCTAAAGATTATCAAATTGATACAACTGCCTATAAAGCTTACCCTTTATTTCTACAAGCTGGACTTAAGCGCGCGAAACAGTCAAAATAGACCCTACACAAGGTTGTGCTAAGCTTATAAAGGGATATTGATTCGGTGGTGTTTATGCGCAGGAATTATTTTTTCATTTTCGTAATAGCAATATTACTCAGCGGCTGTCAGTCTACAAAGCTGCAACCTGCAGCGCCTGATATAGAACAAGCCCCCGTTATTTTTAACCACTTTAAGCCGTCAACAAAAAACGCGATTGCGGTAAGCACGAACGCACAAGCAACACCGCCTACGACCACTATATCGACTGAACTACTGCAACCCAATAAAAAAAATCACACAGTACCGAGTCCGTATAAACCTACAATTGAAAAGTCACACTCACGATCCGCAAGCCCTGATTTATGGCAGCATATTGCTGACAACTTACATATTAAAATCTATCTAAATAGGGCACTCAACAAACGTATTAAATGGTATACCCGCCAACCTAAATATCTACAAATAGTGAACGAGCGAGCTGCTCCTTACTTATACCATATCGTCAATAAAGTAGAACAACGTAAGCTGCCGATGGAACTGGCATTATTACCTTTTGTTGAGAGTGACTTTCGCCCAACGATCAGTTCCTCTGCTCAAGCTGTTGGGGTATGGCAGTTAGTCGCAGCCACTGCGCATCATTTTGGTATTAAGTCAGATCAATGGTATGACGGCCGTCAAGATGTACTGGCTTCAACAGATGCTGCTCTGGCGTATTTAGAATATTTATATAAACGTTTTGATGGTAACTGGATGCATGCACTCGCGGCTTATAATAGTGGCGAAGGTCGAGTACAACGCGCAATTGCTAATAATAAAAAACGTGGTAAAAGCACCGACTATTGGTCTCTCAAACTCCCTAAAGAAACGTCAGATTACGTACCTAAGCTCTTAGCATTAAGCTATTTAGTGCAAAACCCTAAGCTAGGCTTAATACGCCCTAAGCTTAAGAATAAAGCCCAAACTACTGAGTTTAATGTAGGTCAACAGTTTGATTTTTCTGTTATTGCTAATCTATCAGGTGTAGGGCGCAGCCAATTGCATAAACTCAACCCTGGTTATTTAAAAAATCAAAGTTCACCAAATGGGCCTCATACATTGCTCCTCCCATTGCAACAGCAAGCATTGCTAAGCAGTCAGTTCTTCAAGAGTAACTTTACTGGAGAGTACTTTGTTAAGAAAAACGATACCTTATACGGCATCGCTAAAAAGTTTGATATGCCCGTTAAAAAGCTAAAAATGTTAAATAATAAAAAGACCAACCTCATTGGTATTGGCGAACGCCTACTCACAGGACAGCCAAAAACAATGCCAGGCTCACTGACAATTGACTATAAAATCAGTCCTTATTTAGATGATACCCAAGTAGCCACTGCAACCATTACTGTTAATTACCAAGTCAAGCCTGGGGATACAATTTGGGATATCAGTCAACTTTATGATGTCTCGCATAAAGACCTCGCACAGTGGAATAAACTCAGTGCCTCTAGCATCTTAAAACCGGGTATAACGCTCGTATTACACTTGCCACAAGCAATAAAGCCGATCTCCCAATTACAAAATGATGGCTTATTGTTAGGATTAGAGAAAACCTTAAAACAACCACACTAACCAGCAGTTTCACATCATCCGTATTTAGCGTAAAATTAGCGTTTCATTCAGTAAATATTAAAGAGATTGGCATGCAAATCAGCAAAAACTCAGCGGTTGAGTTTCACTACACATTAAGTGAAGCCGGTGAACAAATAGAAACAAGCACTGGCAATGAACCATTAACATACATTCATGGCCTTGAAGGCATGCTTCCAGGTTTAGAAACAGCCCTTGAAGGCAAAGCCGCTGGTGATAGCTTCAGTGTTACTCTTGAGCCAAGCGAATCTTACGGTGAGCGTGTTGATGATCTAATCCAACGTATTCCACTTAAACACCTCCAAGGTGACACCAAAGTGTGGAAAGCTGGCATGACTGCAATGGTTAGCTCTAACCAAGGTCGTCATCAAGTAACGATTGTTAAAGTAGGTCGTTTTAATGCTGACTGTGATTTAAACCACCCTTTTGCTGGTAAAACACTGACTTTTGATGTGCAAGTATTAAGCGTACGTGAAGCTACAAGTGAAGAAGTATCACACGGTCACGTTCACAGCGAAGGCGGTTGTGGTCACAACCACTAGGGAAATTCTATGTCAAAGGTTGCAATCGTTACAGGCGGTAGTAAAGGCATAGGCCAAGCTATTGTTGCACGTTTTATAAAAAATGGTTATCAGGTTCACAACCTTGATCTCGAACATTCAGATTTAGGTACTTGGCACCGCTGTGATGTCAGTAATGTAAATACGGTTAAAAGCGTTATTACTGACATTGCTAGCACAACTAAGCACATTGATATATTGGTATCTAATGCTGGCCGCCATTTAAGTGCAACCATTGAAAACACGGATGAAGCAACCTTCGACAGTTTGTTTGCGCTTAATGTAAAAGGTGCGTACGCGGCAATTCAAAGCGTATTACCAAGTATGAAAACGCAAAAAAATGGGGCGATTATTTTAATTGCCTCAGATCAAGCCGTCATAGCTAAAACAAACTCGTTTGCGTATAACCTCACCAAACATGCGTTAGCGTCAATGGCAAAAACAACCGCGCTTGATTACGCCCAGTTTAATATTCGTGCTAATGCTGTATGCCCCGGCACCATTGAAACCCCCTTATTTCATAATGCGATTGATGCATACTGTGCTCGCAGTGGCGCAGATAAAGCCAGCATAGTTGCCGAAGAAGGAGCTTTGCAACCGCTAGGTAGGCTGGGTCGAGCAGATGAAGTCGCCGCGTTAGTCAATTTTTTAGCCAGCGATGAGGCCTGTTTTATTACTGGCAGCTTACAAACTATCGATGGCGGTTATACCGCACAATGAGCGAACGTATTATTGACCCTCACGTGCATTTTTTTAATTTGCTAGATGGGCAATATGAGTGGCTACAAGGAAGTAATCCGCCCTCTTGGCCAAATTTAGAGACTATTAAACGCCCTATTAATGCTGCACAACTACAACAAACGAGTCCATTTGAAATCATAGGGCTGGTGCATATTGAAGCAGGGTTTGATAATAAAAACCCAATTAATGAGCTAAACTGGCTGGCGCAGCATCTGCACGGGGAAAACTATAAAGCAGTAGGTTTTGCTTGCATTGATAGTCCACCTGAGGACTTTAATAATGCGATAAACGCTTTATCACATTCAAGTTTGGTGGGGATTAGAGACATAACCGAAGGTGCGGATGCAACTCGGTTAACTCACCCTAATTGCCTTGATAATTTAACGCTTTTGAATGATTGCCAACTAATGTTTGAAGCACAGTTTAATGTTGAAAACTTAGCTATCACCGAGCAATTAATTAAGTACTGCCAACAACTCCCAAACTTGCACGTAGTCATAAACCATGCTGGTTTGCCGAATAACCTCTCTCTATGGCAAGAGGGAATTCGTCGACTCGCTCACATACCCAACTGCACGATTAAATTCTCAGGCTTTGAGCTATTTACAGCTATACTGCAAGCTCAGCAACAAGCGTGTTTTGACTTTATTCTTCAATGCTTTGGTCAACAGCGCATGATGTTTGCTAGTAATTTTCCCGTATGCCAAATCAATTCAAGCTATCAAAAGCGCTGGTTAAGTAATTTTGCGCTTTGCAAAACCCACAGCTTATGGCAACAATTAAGTTATAAAAACGCGCGTCACTGCTATCAACTTTAATTAAAAACCGCTATATTCAGCTTATTGTTGTATAAAAACAGAACGCTTTTATGACTACTTCATCTAAAAACAAACTCATACTAGGCCTTTTTAACGTTACTTTTTTGGCCGTACTAACTGGTTGCGGTGGTGGCAGTACCATGGCCGATAGTGGCGGCAGTACTGGTAACACAATTAGCTGGACTCAAGGTGTCTTTCAGCCATCAGATAATTTTGATAAACAATGCCAAGCATTGAATCAAAAGCATTTTCTTCGCTCATGGAGTAACGAAACTTACCTATGGTATGACGAAATAATAGACCGAGATCCTGCACTAACAGCAAGTGTGAGTGACTATTTCACCTTATTAAAAACAGAACAAAAAACTGACTCTGGTGCCAACAAAGATAACTTTCATTCCAGCCTTTCTACCGCCGAGTGGGAAGCACAAAGTCAATCAGGTATCACGTTTGGCTATGGCTTTAAAGTGAAGCTATTTAGCTCAAGTGCCCCTCGAAAAGGCCTGATCAGCTATACTGAAGCGAACTCTCCCGCCAGTAATCAAAATCTTCGCCGAGGGTTTGAAATTTTAGAAGTCAATGGTGTCGATTTTATTAACGCGACCAGCCAAGCTGACGTAGATACTCTTAATGCTGGTTTATATCCAAAACAAACTGGTGTGAGCACCACTTTTTTGTTCAAAGATATCAATAATCAACAAACGCGTGAAGTAACGCTAATCTCACAAAGCATTGCATCGCAACCAGTCACTAATGTAAAAACCTTTGAAAATGACTCGGTGGGTTATTTTCAATTTAATAGCCACAACGCGATTGCAGAAAAGCCACTTTTTGATGCTTTTAATTCTCTAAAAGCAAGTAACGTAACTGATCTCATCATTGATATGCGTTACAACGGGGGGGGCTTTCTACAAATGGCGAGCCAAATAGGCTACATGATCGCTGGAGCCGCCAATACAAATAACAAAATATTTGAACGCACTATTTTTAACGACAAACACCCAACTATAAACCCTGTTACTGCTAAGCCTTTAGCACCCGTTATGTTTATTGACGAGTTTATCGGCTTTGCTGAGAATCCAGCGGTAAGTCCCGGCACGCCTTTACCGAGTCTTAATTTAAAACGGGTTTATGTATTAACGACCAGTAGCACTTGCTCAGCCAGTGAAGCGATTATTAATGGCTTACAAGGAGCTGATATAGAAGTAATTCAAATTGGTTCAGGTACTTGCGGTAAACCTTACGGTTTTTATCCTACCGATAACTGCGATACAACCTATTTCAGTATTCAATTTACAGGAGAAAATAATAAAGGGTTTGGTGAATATTCAGATGGCTTTGCTCCGCAAAATACAGTAGATAATGAGCGCTTACCTGTGCGCATAGCGGGCTGTGCAGTGGCTGATGATTTTAGTTACCAACTAGGCGATCCAAATGAAGCCTTACTTAAAACAGCTTTAAGCTATCGAAGTAATGGTAGCTGCCCTGTCGCTACCTCAACTGCCAGTATACAAGGCTTTGCACCATCAAGCGTTAGCGATACACCTGACGTATTTGATAATCGTGCTACCACATTAATTGAAACCAATAAGGTTTTACCCTCAAATTAGGTCGCTAATTGAGGGTATTAAAGAGGTTAAGTAATGCTATTTAATAAACGACTATTACCAGCTTTATCTATATTTCTACTTGCCGGTTGTGCTTTTTATGCAGATAAACCCACGCCCAAACTACAGCACGCACTATTAATAAAGCCACAAAGTGAGCTAATAGCGCAAGGTATGGCAAGGCTAATGCGCAGTAATCCTATCGCCGTGGCGG
Source organism: Pseudoalteromonas sp. NEC-BIFX-2020_002 (assembly GCF_013002825.1). NCBI lineage: Bacteria > Pseudomonadati > Pseudomonadota > Gammaproteobacteria > Alteromonadales > Pseudoalteromonadaceae > Pseudoalteromonas > Pseudoalteromonas sp. NEC-BIFX-2020_002. Next base: position 102,249 of record NZ_JABEPJ010000012.1, on the reverse strand, counting down.
ATGATGTATTTATGCAGCAAAGTGTAATGGTTGTTGATAATGTAAATAAAAGCGATGGGATGGGTAACCCCATTATGGGGAAGCAACTTAACATGCCCGATCGATTTGAGTTGCTGATCAAAAATAACACATGCTTTTTGCGCCACCTTGATAGCAAAGCAACTGAACCCTTACCCAAAGTACAATGCAAAGTGAATGGTTTTCACTCTGGTTAAATATAAAAAAGCCCGAACGGGCTTTTTCTTCAAATCATGTAAAGAACAGCTTATTTAATTTCAACACGCTGTGAACGCATTACAATCTCATCATTTAGCTCAATACCAATACCAGGCTCTTCAGATACTTCAAAGAAACCATTTTTAGGCTGTGGATCTTGTAAGCATAATTCACGATTCCACTTTTTAATTGCATACGTATGATGCTCATGAATCAAGAAATTTGGAATCGCCGTTTCTAAATGTAACGACGCAGCAGTTGCCACAGGGCCACCACATACGTGAGCTTGAATGCGCACATCAAAGATATCAGCATAGTCACATACTTTTTTAGTTTCAGTAAAACCACCACATAAACCAATATCCGGCTGAAGTACATTAATGCTCTGATCTTCTAAATACGGACGCACACCCCAACGGTTATATAAACGCTCGCCACCAGCAATAGGTACTGCCACTTTATCAGCTACTTTTGCATGTAAAGAATGATTTAAGTAGTTAACCGGCTCTTCATAAAACATACAATCAAATTCTTTGGCAATTTCACCAATTTGAATTGCCGAGGTTACACCCGGTAAGCTGTGGCATTCAAAAATGATGTCGACTTCATCGCCTACCGCTTCACGAATTGCTTGCATACGCGCACGGTACAGCTTCATTTCAGCGCGTGAAATGATATTGGTACGGTCGTAATACGTATTACCATCTTTATCATATTGAATAGGGTCAACTTTTACTGCGTCATACCCTTGTGCCACGGCTTTTAATGCCGCTTCTGCGTACTCTTGTGGATGTACTAACGCTTTAAATTCTGTATCCCAATCGAACTGTAACTGCGATGCATAGGTACGCAGCTTATCGTTTACTTTGCCGCCTAATAACTGGTACACAGGTAAACCTAACGCTTTACCTTTAATGTCCCATAAGGCTGTATCAATCGCGCTCATCGCTGCATACACCACTGGCCCACCACCTAAACCCCAAAAGCTTTCACGCAGCATACGCGACCATAACTTTTCGGTTTGAAATGGGTCATGACCAATTAAGAAGGCATCTGCCATCTCTTTGATCATGGCCGCCGCCGCACTGTGACCTAAGTCATAAGCAAGGCCAGCCTCTCCAACACCACTAATACCTTCATCAGTATGAATACGAACGAATACTGGCGTCCATGCAGGTCTATCTGGGCAATGGATATCGAATACTTCAACGCGATTAACTTTCATGAAAATTCCTTATTAACCAAACTTAGGTTATTTTGCAAAACTAGGATCAAGACGATAGGCCTTGCGTAACATCGCAGGCCAAGCAAGTTGCCCACCAGTGCTACCACTGTGTACAACATTCGCTTGATTATAAATATTATCGATTATGACTTGTGGCACAGGTGTAACTGCTTGGCCGCTCGCTTGTAATGCAAGCTGTATTTCACACGCACGCTGTAAATCGTAAAAACGCATAAAAGCATCACCGACTGTTGGACCAACAGTTAAGCCACCATGATTAACCAATAACATATGGTTGGTATCGCCTAAATCATCTTGTAAGCGCTTTTTCTCGTCATTATTGACCGCTAAGCCTTCATAACCATGATAGGACAACGATGGTAATGAAAACATTGAATACTGGCTCAAAGGCAATAAACCATTTTTTTGAGTTGCGACTGCAATCGTTTCTTTTGTGTGTAAGTGAATAACACAATGCGCATCATCGCGAACTTCATGAATAGCGCTATGGATAGTAAAACCTGCAGGATTGATTGCAAACGGCGTATCATCCAAAATATTGCCGTCTAAATCTACTTTTACTAAGTTAGACGCCGTCACGTCATCAAACGTTAAACCAAACGCATTTACTAAATAATAGTCCGTCCCCGGCAAGCGCGCTGATAAATGCGTGTAAATCAAATCACCCCAACGAAAGTGTTCAACTAACCTATAGCAGGCAGCTAAATCAACACGTAACTGCCACTCTTGGGCAGAAACTTTATTCTTTAAATCAAGTTGAGGTAATTCAAACATTTTAATACCTTATTCAAACGTGAAAAACACGAAGTAGATGGATAGAAGTCTAAAGTAGTGCGGGAGGATGATCAATCTCTTTTAAAACAAAACAGCCACACCAAAATGGCGTGGCTATTTATAAAATAACTTAAAAAGTAGTTAGCTTAGAAAGTATTATTTTACTTTTGATAAATAGTCAGCAATCGCAGCTAGCTCTTCATCAGTTACAGTTGCAACCATTGCTTTCATTGCTATGCTCATACCATTTGCACGAGCACCAGATTTAATATCTTTCATTTGCGCGAGTAGATACTCTTTATTTTGACCATTTAGCTTAGGGTACATTGCCATGATCGGTGATTTACCTTCAGCGCCGTGACATGTTTGACAGTTTTTAGCTGTATAAAGCGCTGCACCATCAGCAGCCATTGATGAAAATGAAACACTTGCTGCCATTGCAAGGCCAGCTCCTAAGAGTAATTTTTTTATCTTGCTCATTGTATTTTCTCTTCTTTATGACGGTTTATAAATCTATTCACTTAATTGTAGACTATGCTCAATGTCATGCTAACTTTGTACGTAATTTATACACGCAAAAGATCACATAACATTGTCAAAAATAACAAGTCTTTTAGTTACCAAACAAGGTCATCTGGGACTTCAAAGTCAGCATATGGATCATCTACATCTTTCCCTTTATCTTCAGGTTCAACATGGAAAACAATATACTTTTCATCGACTTCAGCGACTTTACGAGCAGGCTCATCTTCCAATACAAAAAATTGCCCTTCTAAAACACAAATAGCTAGACGCCCACCGGATAGTGCTTTTTGAGTCTTTTCGTTTACGTCCAGCTCTTTTACTTTATTTTCGTAAGTAAAATTAAAAGTACGTTCGCCACGAATCGTATCTTGATTATGGTGCTCTAATATTTGCTTAACGCGAGCAACTTCTCCGCGCTGCTTTAACTCACCTTGACGAGCTTGATTTAGCTCTTCTGCTTTTTTTTGCTGTTCTAATTTTGTTTGCTGAATATGCTTTTGCAGATCACTAGGGTTACTAGTCGCCCCTTTTTTTGGCTTTTTCTGTTGCTTACGTTTTTCACTTTTTGCAACTTTCGCTTTATGTGATGTAGTTAATCCTGCTTGTAGCAATTGGTCTTGTAATGAACCCATAGCTTTGTTCCATTAAAAACTGATATTAAGATTATTTTAATCTTCAATGCGCATAAATCATAGTGTTATGACCATTAATCTAGCAAAGTGTAGTAATTGATAACCTGACTTAGCGCAATAAATGATGATTTTAAAGAAAAAACACTTAACTTAATTGAATTTAATATCAATCAGGTTAAGCTACAATTTTTATAGTCGGAGCAACAAATGCGTTTAAGTCATTTATTAATTTGCTCACTGCTTATCTTTTTTGTGCTCTATGCCCCGCAGCCATTATTGAGTCTATTCGCGGATCAATTTGCTGTTAGCCCCGCAATTGCAGGCAGCTTAATGACTGCCACTATGATCCCACTGGCCATTGCGCCGCTAATATACGGCCTACTCCTTGCTAAACGTAACCCTCTAACAATTTTGCGCTATGCAATGTTAGTGCTAGCGCTTACCTGCATCGCTTTTGCATACGCTCCCAGCTTTGAATTATTACTGCTGTTACGTTTTTTGCAAGGTTTGACCTTACCGGCCGCATTAACGGCAATGACCACTTACATAGGCAGTAACTATCAAGCCGATAACCTACAAAGAAATATGACTCTTTATATAGGTAGCACTATTGCCGGCGGTTACTTTGGCCGTGTATTAGCAGCAGTTTTTGCAGATCTATGGGCATGGCAAAGTTTCTATTTTATCATCGCTGCGGGTCTAACGGGTTTAGCATTATGCATTCCGCGCAATCAAGCGCAATTAGTTAGCAATCCACTTTCGCCATTAAGTTATATAAAACAGCTAGCAGATGCTGCGGTATTAAAATTGTATGGTGCAGTATTTTGTATGTTTTTTTGCTTTGCCGCACTGCTTAATTACTTGCCGTTTATTCTGCAAGATACCTTTTTAATCACCAACACGCGTGATATTGGCTTAGTTTATAGCGGATATTTAATTGGTGCGCTAGCTTCTATAGCTACGCCGTGGCTATTAAGAAAAAGTCATTCTCCGTGGTATTTACTATGCGCAATATTCACCTTGTATAGCGTGACATTAGTGGCATTAATGAGTTCTCAACTGGCTGTATTTTTATTGGCTTTTACTGGGTTTTGCGGTGCAATGTTTATTATTCATTCAACTGCTGCGCCGTTGGTTAATAAAATAAGCAGTGCGCCAGCAAGTGTTACTAACGGCGCATATGTATCGTTTTATTACAGTGGAGGGGCCCTTGGCTCTTTTGTACCAGGCATGGTTTATCAACAGTTTGGTCATATCGCGTTTATAGTATCACTACTGTTCGTCTGCCTATGTGGATTAGCGTTAGTGAGTTCAGGTTATCTCGCTGGCAAAAAAACCACTTTAGGCTGATGCCCTGTCGCTGTAAAAAAAGTATCTAGATCCATTTTTTTTAATAGCCACGTTTGCTTATTATCAAAGGGATGACAATGAAATAGATCACCAAACCAAATATCTTGATCAAGCCATAACGTTACATTATTTTGCTTGTCGTTCATTAACGCTAACATTGAGACACAGCCAGGTGCGACTTTTAAATAACGTGCTAAACGCTCATCAGAAGCAAACCCTAATCTCGATAAGCCCTGATATTTAGCTAGGGCGTGTTGACCTTTCGTGATTAATTTTGCAGCAGTATGTTTGGTATTTAGGCAAGGCAGAGCCTATGGTGTGTGGTTGTTCCCCATAAATAGGCGATAACGCAGTATAAATGCCAAACATGCGCTGCCCAAAGGGTTCTTTCTAGGGGCGATTGACTCTTTGTTGCTCGGTTTTGACTTAGCCCGCTAGGTTACAAACCTCGCGCCGCGATTAAATCGCCCCTAGATTGAACAAATTTCAATCCACAAAGCTCAACACGCCCTAGAGCCTTTAAATCTAATTGCTTATCGTGGGCGGTAATCACTAAAAAGTGGTTTCTACCTTCGTTATCCCGTAAAAATAAGTTTTTTAGCCGTGTTCCAGGACGCTCAACCATTAACTCATCTGCGGTGAGGCTGCCATGTAACGCTGGATGTTCAATCGCATCATAATGAATATCTAAATGCGCTAAAAACGCCGCTAATTTAGTTTTATCAGCCAACATTTATAAACAACGTCCTGTTAGTCGTACGCTGAGATCTCGCCATGACACCTCTTCTATTTCATATTTATTATTCTCGCAATATTCTTTTTTATTTAATTCTTGTTTTAATAATTGCACTGCTTGATCTTCTAGCTTGAGTTTTAAACTATTGGATTCTTCAAAGTATTCTTGATTAGCAAAATCTTTAAACTCACGGCGTGTAAGCGGCCTATCTAATTTCACATTTTTACGCGTTTTTGCTTCAACGGTTACTATATAAGCAAAGACTTTACTCTCTTGCTCATCTAATTTGGTATATAACTGCTTGCTAATAATCTCAAAAAGTTGGTCATCACTTTGATTCGCACAACCACTTAATAAAACAACTAATATCCATATGCATATCTTCATAACGAAATCATTTTTATTACCTAGTTGCAGGTAGTCTATCAAAAAATCACTCTTTACGTGAAAATTCACCAAATATATAAAAAAAACTTGACCAAATTGATAAATCTCATTAAAGTTCGTCCCGCTTGAAAGGGAACATCAAGTAGGTTACGAAATTCGTAATTTTAGGAATGTGGGGCTATAGCTCAGCTGGGAGAGCGCCTGCCTTGCACGCAGGAGGTCAGCAGTTCGATCCTGCTTAGCTCCACCACTTTCCTACCTTTTCTTTTTAAGTTCATAACATCTACTTTTTCAAGTAATCCCTCTAAAACTTTATACTACTTTATTCTCAATAATTCATCGTCAATGCTTGAGCCTTTGTCCGTCATTAGCTATACCTAAACATTAACTATCGTTATTTTGGCTAAATTATGGATGAGCCTAAAAGGGCTACGCTAAAAAAAATTGCAGCGCTTGGAATAAGCGCCGGTATCATCACCCACGCTCCCTATGTTTTTGCCCGCAAAAAAACAACTCTGAGAGTGTTAGGAACCCACGTAACATTACAAGAGGCTATTCGTAAGCAAGCTATGGCTGACTTGGGTATAGATATTGTATTTCAACCAGCTGGCAGTGCTGCGGTACTACAAAAAGCATCGATGGCTCCCGGCTCTTTTGACCTTTACGAACAGTGGTCCAATAGTATCAATGTGTTATGGAACGCTGGCAGTATCCAAGCTATTGATAAAAAACGCATTCATAACTTTAGTGAAATTAACGCACTCACTAAAACAGGCAAGCTCACTCCAGATGCATCAATCGGTGCTGGCGATGCCCCATATAAACTTTTAAACATCCAAGATGACGGTACTTTAAATAGCAATGAAACCGATTTTATTAGCTACTTACCCTATGTCCATAATGTTGATTCATTTGGGTACAATACAGCTCACATACCACTTGGCACCGCGTATGAAAGTGAAAGCTGGGCATGGTTATTAGATGAAAAACACCGCGGTAAAGTCGCTATAGTTAACGCCCCATCAATTGGTATTTTTGATTTAGCGCTTGCCGCGCAAAGTAAGGGATTAATTAAATTTAATAATATTGGTGCAATGACTCGCCAAGAGCTCGATAAGCTATTTAGTATTTTGCTCAATTACAAAAAACAAGGTCACTTTAGCGGTTATTGGAATTCTGTGCCTGAATCAGTTGATTTTATGCGTAATGACAGAGCCATCATTGAAAGTATGTTTTCACCCGCTGTCGAGAGCTTAAACAGCCAAGGTATCAATGTGCGCTTTGCTGCTCCTAAGGAAGGTTATCGAGGCTGGCATGGCGTGATGTGCCTATCATCCCAAGTGAACGAAAACACGAAAAGTGCCGCCTATGAGTATATGAATTGGTGGTTATCTGGGTGGCCAGGTGCATTTATCGCCAGACAAGGTTATTACATTAGTAACCCTGAACGCTCAAAACCTTTTTTATCTGATGCTGAATGGCAATATTGGTATCAAGGCCAACAAGCTATAGAGCCGTTACTTAATCCACAAGGAAAAATATCCGTAACAACGGGCGCTATGCGCAGTGGGGGAAGCTATTTAAAACGTCTAAGTAATGTTGCGGTGTGGAACACTGTAATGCCAACTTACGACTATAGCCTTCAAAAATGGTATGAGTTAATAAGCCGATAACTATTATGCTTTCAATCAAATCAAAAATATCCATTACGTTGGGCATATTAATTAGCCTGCTTTTACTGCAAAGCTATCTATTTGACAAATCTCAGCATGACTTAAGGGCATTACTTGCGCTGCAATATCACGCCCTTGCGCAAAGTGAAGTTGCAACCAGTCTAGAAAATAATGTGATCTCATTACAAGGTCAAGTTGTTGACTATGTTGGAAAAGAAAGCAGACCCATTGCTTTAGATAATTTTAAGCGTTTTTTTCTCGCGGCAAATGCTGATTTAGTTTCCTTTACACATAATGCAAATAAAACCCCGCACCAGTATGATGATTTATTATTGCGCTTAAATGAGCATTTAAATAATTATCGCCATACATTCGAGCAAGTTATTGACAATAAAAAGCATCGTCAAAAATTAGTTGAAGAGAAGTTCAAGCCAGCCATTGCGTCACTACAAACAAGCCTTAATGCTTTAAAAGATAAAGCAAGCAACGAACACAAGTACCGCTACTTTGAGGTATTACGCTCAGTAACAAGTATCGAACATGCCACACTGACTTACTTAAACGACACACAATATGACTCATCTCAAAAAGCGCAACTAAGCATTCAGACTTTACAGCAACAGCTAAACCATATTGAGCAGGATGGATTACTAAATAATGCACTTCCTAATGTAGACTTTAAAACTCAGTTGCTCAACATTCGCAGAGCTTACAACCAATTAACACTACTAACTAGAGGCTATACATACTCTATTAATGTTGTTTTAACCGGCATTGCTAACGAACTGTTATATCTAACAAAACAAATAAATAACAGCGAGAAAAGTACGTTTATTAAGTCACAAGAAACACTCAATCTACATTTGGCTGATAGCGCTAAAGAATCTCAATTTCTCTCTCTGGCTATGTTTATTTTAAGTATTATTGTTAGTGTATTTATCGTGGTTGCAATCATTTTACCAATGAACAAGATAATTGTGCTTCTGAATAATTTAAACAACGGCACACAAAATGAAGAACTGGCTGAGCCGAATAAAAAGAATGAACTTAGTAGTGTGATAACTGCAGCAAATTCACTTTACAGAAAAAATAACGAAACTGTAAACCTATTACATGAAACACAAACACTCAATACCCAAATGCAAAGCATAAACGCCGCATTATCGTTAGCGAAAGATCAAGCTGAGCAAGCCAACAGAGCTAAGAGCTATTTTGTTGCTAATATAAGTCATGAGTTACGTACTCCAATGAATGCCATCTTAGGCATGCAACAGCTGCTGTTAGAAAGCCCGTTAACTGACCAACAAAAAAGCAATGTTAATAAAACCCTTTCCAGCGCTAGTAAATTATTAAAGATATTGAATGACTTACTCGATTTTGCCAAGCTTGATACCAATAGATTAAAATTAGAAAGCAGCCAATTTATACTGCACGATATTATTAAAAATATTGAAAAAAGGTTTTCAATCAATGCTAAGCAAAAAGGCCTAAACTTAATACTGACTAACCATTTAAAAAAAGATGCCATGCTCATAGGGGATCCTGTAAGACTCGAACAAGTACTCGGTGCACTTGTTGATAATGCTATTAAATTCACAAAGCAAGGTGAGGTGATCGTTTTGATTGAGGTCTGCTCCCAACAGCAACAGCTCATTACATTACGCTTTACAGTTCAAGATACCGGCGCGGGAATAAAACCTGATGAGATAAAACAAATTTTCAGTTCATTTGCACAAGGTAATAACAGTGCAAGTAGAGTGCATGGAGGAACGGGCTTAGGATTAACAATCAGTCAAAAATTAGTCAAGTTGCTTGGAGGAGAAATTCAAGCTGACAGCCAACTTGATGAAGGTACTAAATTTTCATTTAATCTCTCATTTACTTTAGTCGACCCCGAAGGCGCTACTATGCAGAACCTTGAACAACCTCAATTATTAGACTTACCCACCGCACTTGAGAATCTAGACTTTAATGATCGACTGCTTACTGATTTATATCGACGCTTTAAAAATGATTACAATGATTACAATATCCAAATCAAGGAGCTGTACGCAAAGCAACATATTCTCGAATTAAGGCGCTCACTCCACACATTTATAGGTCTTACAGGCACGCTAGGACTCGAACAGCTAAGAGCAACAGCACTTAAGGTCAAAGAGGAAATCAAGCAACAGCAACTCATCAACTTAACTGTATTTGAGCAGCAATTAACGATGGCGTGTTGCGCTATCGATCAATACATACTTACGAATCAATTGAAAGCGACCAAAGAAATTACACTTTTCTCCGATGATAAAAAACTTTATTTGAACGAGATAAAAGTACTCGCTCAAGAAGCTCGCCCAATAACGGCAAACCTTAATCAACAATTAAATGAACACCTTGTAGCCTCGGGTAATGACCCTCAATTACTACAACTTAAAGAAGCCATTGATCAATTCAATTATCAAACAGTTATAGGGACTATTAATAATTATTTAAATCCACCAAAAAACTAGACAAGACTCAGAACAATGAACTATTTTTTAATTAGTTAAGTAGCTACACATGGATTGCAAGTGCACTCAAATAATCAAGTTACATCAAAAGTTATGATGAAAAATAGGCAGCAAAAACCTTTGGTACTCATCGTCGATGATGAACCAAATAATTTACATATTTTGGTAGAAGGCTTGCTTTCTGATTATGATGTACGCATTGCAACGGGCGGCGCGCAAGCCTTAGAGTTTATTGAAATTACACGCCCTGATTTAATTTTACTCGATATTATGATGCCTGAAATGGATGGCTACGAAGTCTGTAAGATTCTTAAAAGTAATCAAAATACCAAAGGGATCCCTATCATTTTCGTTACAGCAATGACGGAGGAAGAATCTGAAGAACACGGATTTGAATTAGGCGCAATAGACTATATTCATAAGCCTTATAAACTTTCGCTAGTAAGAGCCCGCATTCGCACCCACATGACCGTACAAGGCATGTTAGATAGATTGATTGAAAAGAACTTTGATCTACACGATAAGCTGCTAGAAATTGAGATCCTCGCCTCTGAGCTTAGTAAACGTGACACCGAGCTAAAAAAATTAACCGCTAAACAAGAATTATTCTATCAAGCGCTTACAAGTACAGCTGATGGCGTTGTAATTACCAATAATAAAGGAATTATTATTGCTGTTAACCCCTCTTTTTGCAGGATCACCGGTTTTAGTGAGAATGAAGCACTTGAAACACAGCTAAAAAAAATTAAACAAAATAATCTGCCTGAAATGAACTTTGATGCCATTTGGCAGCATGCGAGCACTGCGGGATATTGGAGTGGAGAGTTAATAACACGACGTAAAAATGGTGAACTATACCCAGAGCTTTTAACGTTGAGTATGGTGAAAAATGACATTGATACGAACGTTAACTTTATAGGTGTATTTAGCGATATATCTAGTGTTAAGGTGACTCAAGAACGTATTGATTATTTAACCTGGCATGATGAACTAACCGGCTTTCCAAATAGAAATAACTTTTTAAAGTTATTAGATCAACAGCTCAATCAATCTTATATCGATTTGAATTATGCTTATATTTTTATTGTTGATATAGACAGCTTTCATTCCATTAACGATGGCCTCGGTTTATTAGCGGGCGATCAAGTTCTCCAAGAGTTAGCTGCTCGAATTGATAGTACACTCGATAGCAAAGACATCGTTGCACGTTTAGGGAGTGATGAATTCGCCGTTCTGTGCGCAACAAACAAAGGCACAGGTAGAAGTAGAGCCCAAGCGCTCGCTAATACAAAGGCACAAAATTTACTTATCGCTGCAAGCGAACCTTTTACTGTTGATGAAGAAAAAGTCACTTTAACCGTTAGTATTGGCTGCTATATATTTCCGCGTATGGATGTGCGCGAAAATGCAATTGAGACAATTCGTAATTGTGAGGCTGCATGCTATAAAGCCAAAGAAAAGGGCGGTAACCGAATCACATTTTTTGATACTTCCTTTGGTGAGCAAGCTAAACGCCGTTTTGAAATAGAACAAGATTTACGAAAAGCAATTAGTCAAAATGAGTTAACGCTTTATCTGCAGTCACAATACGATAGCCAGCATAAACTCAAAGGCGCTGAAGTATTACTGCGCTGGGAGCATTCTAGAAAAGGCTTTATTAGTCCCGCTGAGTTTATCCCGATCGCTGAAGAGTCGGATATAATTTTTGACTTAGATTGCTGGGTAACATGTAGAGCATTAGAGCTACTTGCAAAGCTTAACCAATTCAATTCAAAACTCGGGTTATCAATTAACATTAGTGGTCGTCACTTTCACGAAAATCGTTTTTTGAACTTTGTAACCAAGCAAATACAAAGCAGTAAAATAAACCCGAGTACGCTTACAATTGAGATTATTGAAGGGACTTTACTAAACCATATGGAAGCAGCGATTGCAGCTGTGCATCATTTAAAAAAGCTAGGCGTTAGGGTATCAATTGATGATTTTGGTACTGGTTATTCAAGCTTAACCTACTTAAAACAGCTGCCGATCCACGAGCTTAAAATAGATAAGTCATTCGTTTTTGAAGCCCCAACAAACAAAAATGACAAACTGATTATTGATATGATCGTCAGTTTAGGTAATTTATTTGATCTAAAAGTTGTCGCTGAGGGTGTTGAAGGCGAGGAACATTTCACCATGCTGCAAGCTTACCCTAATATGATCTTACAAGGCTATCATCTTCATAAGCCTGAACCTGCTGATTCATGGTTTTATAGCTTAACGAACCCGAGCGCTGAATAATAAAGTAATCTTAACCGGCTAAATTCAACGCTTACTGCGTTGAATTTAATTACAATCGGCTTAGTACTTTAATTCAAAGTAAATATTTTAACCAAAACTTAGTAAACATGCCCTGAACTAGGGCATGTTTTATATACCCAAGCCACCTCAAGATGCAGTTTCAGTTGGAGTTAAAAGCGATTCAGGCAAGGCATTGATTGCAAATAATGGTTGTTCCCTTGTTAAAATCAATAACGCAGTATAAATCGCTTTTAAACCAACCCGTTGGGCGTTTCACAGGCGCTTACTCTCAGCGTTGTTACTTATTAAAAGGGATGACCATTGTTGCAAAGTAACGCCTTGATATTAAACACCTGTGAAACGCTGAAGTCTGTATCTTGAGGTGGCTTGGGTATACGCTATATATTATTCGCGGACTTGCCCTTCACCATTAACAAGGTATTTCTCTGTTGTTAATGATTCTAGGCCCATAGGCCCATAAGCATGCAGCTTTGAAGTTGCTATACCAATTTCAGCGCCTAAGCCTAGCTGCGAACCATCAGAAAAACGTGACGATGCATTCACCATCACAACTGAGGCATCAACGCTACGTTGAAATAACTCTGCAGTAGCTTGATTTTTTGTACAAATAACTTCTGTGTGATGTGAGCCAAATTGTGAAATATGGTCAATCGCACCAGCAAAATCCGATACAATGCGAATTGCAATTTCTAAATCTAGGTACTCTTCACCAAACTGGTCTGCTTCAAGTACTGTTGCATCATCAAAATACTTTGCAGCTTGGCTATCGGCATTTATCTTCACACCTTCTTGGCGCAACACAACTGCACATAAGTTTAAAAATTCATCAGCAATATCTTGGTGTACAACCAAGCCTTCAAGCGCATTACATACACCTGTACGCTGTGTTTTACCATTAAGTAATAAGTTAACTGCCACTTCTAAATCGGCATCCTTATCCACATACAAATGACACACACCTTTAAAATGTTGGATCACGGGAATAGTGCTATTGTCAGTCACAAAATTGATCAACCCCTCACCACCGCGTGGGATTATTAAATCAATGCTGTCGCGTTGCTGCATAAGTTCCATGAGTAAACCACGGTCTGGATCAGGAATAACTGAAATTAACGCTGCAGGCAAATTATGCTGTTCAAGCACTTGATGCATAACACTTGCTATTGCTTGTGAGCTTTTCAATGCTTCTTTACCGCCACGCAATATAACGCTATTACCTGATTTAAAACACAAAGCGCCTGCATCTGCAGTGACATTAGGACGTGCTTCATAAATCATGCATACCACACCCAGTGGCACACGCATTTTGCGAATTTTGATACCATTTGGTCGCTCAGTAATATCACGTAACTGTCCAACTGGATCATCAAGACTTACGATAACCTCAATCCCCTCAGCCATCGCTTCAATGCGCTCATCGTTGAGTGTTAAACGGTCGATCATCGACGCTGCTAAATTATTATCACGCGCCGCAGCCAAGTCACTTTCGTTTTCTTTGATGATAAATGCTTTTTGTTCACGTAATGCAGTTGCCATATCTAATAAAACATGGTTTTTTGTCTCGGTATCGAGTAAAGCTAACTGATGTGCAGCTTTAGCTGCTTGACGTGATATATCCGTAATTAAACTCATGACTTCTCCAATAATGCGATATCTTTTTCTGAAATAACAGGCCCAATTGAATCTTGCATTTTGTCGCTAAATTCACTTTGCTCGTTATCCGCTATAAAATTCAATAAACAACTACTGTAGTTGGCTGTCGCTTTAGCTAAGCGAGTGCCATCATTACTACGTACTAAAATAGTATCACCAACAGCAAATTCACCATGAACGGCAACGATTTCATCACCGCGGATGCAACCAGTTTCACCCTCTAAAGATTCATCATATGAACCTTCAACGACCACTTCACCCTGCTCATTTGCGGTGTGGGTCATCCAATGCACGGCTTCTTGCATTGGTTTCTCGTAAGGTAGGAAAATTGTCCCAGGGTTTTTACCTTCAAGTAACTGCGTAAAAGTCTGCTCTTTAAACCCATTAATAATATAAGTAACGATGCCGTGTGACGTCGCCTTTTCAGCCGCTTCAATCTTGGTTTTCATCCCACCTGTGCCAACCGCGCTTGTTGCACATCCTGCCATTGCATAGATTGACTCATCTATTGACTTAATTTCAGGTAATAACACCGCATCATCATGTAAATTTGGGTTTTTATCATAAAGCCCATCAACATCTGAAAAAATCATTAGCGCATCGGCATCAGCCGCCGCCGCAACCATGGCTGATAAATTGTCATTATCACCCACTTTTAAATCATCTGTTGTTACCGTGTCATTTTCATTCATGATGGGCAGCACACCATGCTCTAATAAAGTGAATACTGTTTCACGAATACTTTGATAGCGCTCACGGTCACGTAAATCACCATGTGTTAATAAAATCTGGGCCGATGGAAAATCAAAAAAACGGTCCCACATCGCCATCATTTCTGTTTGGCCTGCTGCGGCCATCGCCTTTTTCATCTTCACCGTACGCTCTTGTGTCGCTGGGAATAAGTGTGCACCAGCGGCTACTGAGCCTGACGACACTAAAATCACTTCGATTCCCTGACTACGACAACGAACAATAAACTGTGCGATGGTTAATAAATAACGTGAACGGCAACCATCTTGGTCTGGTGCAATTAGTGCACTACCCACTTTGAGTACGATACGTCGCCAATTTAACTTTTGCATAAGTGTTCAACTTTCCATTTTAACTATGACGACCCTCTTGGGGTCAGTCTGAAAACAATCACCTAATTTTCTTATTAGGTTACGAGTTAGCATTTTGTATATTCCATTTTTCACTTATCACTTTTCTGCGCTCGGCAAAAAGCCGATCACTAAGTTTTACAACAAAGTGGATTGCAGGTATAGCATAACTTTGCTCAATCATTAGACTGAACTGTTATAAAATAAATAAAAAGTGTTGTTTATGCATCGCTGTAAAAGACTGTGTGAGGCCTTTTTATTAACAACATACATAGAGCCTCTAGAGTCTGGTACACCAACAGATAGGGTGATGACTCAAGGACCGAGATTTGCTCACCACGATGGGTGTCAAATATTGGAAATAACAATTCAACACGAAAGGTATTTCGTCTCCAAATAATGGAACAGCCTTTACGGTTAACTATTATTAAAAAGTGAATTTAAACATACAAAACATCGTTCAAAGAATTAAAAGCTTGATTTTTAAGTATATAAATATAGTAACCTCAATTAAAACTACTAAATAAATCAGTAGTAATAAATAACTATATGTATTCGCTTATATTAAGCTTAATATTAATTAGATAACTAATTGTTTGAACACTAACTATAATACGCTAATATCGACCTAGAGATCAAGGCTACATTTCGCCCGTATAGTTTATTAACTGCACAGCAAAGGTTAAATACTCTTCATATTCAATAGGTTAAGCTGATGTTAATTACGTTAGATTTATTCAAAACGACTAAATTATCATTTCTTCCACAAATAAATTTATAAACAGCTAAAATTCTATTAGGAAAAGTTCACATACACGTGTATACCCCTGTATTATTCGTTTTGTAAGCTTATACCCAAACCACCTCACGATACAGAATTCAGCGTTTCACAGGAGCTTAGTATCAAGGCGTTACTTTGTAAGAATGGTAATCCCTTTTAAGAAGTAGCAACGCAGGGAATAAGTGCCTGTGCAACGCCCTAAGGGTTGGTTTAAAAGCGATTTATGCTGCGTTATCGATTTTAATAAGGGAATAACCATTCTCTGCAATCAATGCCTTGCCTAAATCGCTTTTAATTCCAACTGAAGCTCGAATCTTGAGGTGGTTTGGATATATCCCCTAATTATAAATAAGGAATACTTCATCTATGTCAGCTATTTATATCGCAGGAATCGCCCTTTGCTCGGTTTTGGCCCAGTGGGTAGCCTGGGGTTTCCGTGTCCCTGCTATTTTATTCTTGTTACTTACAGGGTTGCTGTTAGGCCCTGCGACTGGTTTATTAGACCCTGACGCACTGCTTGGCGATTTACTCTTTCCTGTGGTTTCTCTGAGTGTTGCAGTCATTTTATTTGAAGGCTCATTAACATTGCACTTTAGAGAGCTCAAAGGTATCGGTAAGGTGGTCCGAAATTTATGCTCTATTGGTATGATTGCTACCTGTATCGTTATCAGTTTAAGTGCTTATTGGATTTTAGAGCTCAACTGGCGCGTTGCGGCAGTGCTCGGCGCTGTATTAGTAGTTACTGGCCCAACGGTAATTGCACCATTATTAAACTCAATGCGACCGACTCAAGATATTGACCGTATCCTACGCTGGGAAGGCATTGTAATTGATCCTATCGGTGCTTTATTTGCCGTATTAGTGTTTGAAGCCGTTATGCTCGTGGGTCAAGGTGAGGTCTTTCTGCATACTGTAGTCGCTTTATTTAAGACTCTAGGCGTGGGCTTATCTATTGGTGTATTTGCTGGATGGTTAACCACACAGCTTATTCGTAGAGAGTGGTTACCTTTTGAATTACATAAGTTTGGTATACTTGCTTTAGTGTTAATTAGCTTTAGCATCTCAAATTACCTTAGCCATGAGTCAGGCTTATTGGCGGTTACTGTATTTGGTATTTGGTTAGCTAATCAAGACGACTTAGAAATAGATTCAGTGTTAGAGTTTAAAGAAGATTTATCTATGATCTTAATTTCTACACTGTTTATTTTACTCGCTGCCCGTTTAGAACTATCTGATTTGATGATGCTTGATAGTGATGTGTTTATCTTTCTCGCTATTGTATTGTTTATTGCGCGCCCATTGTGTATCGCAATATCTACATATGGTACAGATCTTCCGGTAAAATCACGATTGGTGCTAGCGTGGATTGCGCCTCGCGGTATCGTCGCTGCGGCTGTAGGCTCTGTGTTTGCATTAAGTATGATGGAGGCGGGTGTTGCCGATGCTGAAAAAATAGTCCCATTGATCTTCACCGTGATTATTATCACCGTGGTACTGCAAAGCTTAACAGCAATCCCTGTAGCTAAACTACTTGGTGTACGCCAACCGTCGCCAAATACAATTTTGATTATTGGTGCAAACCATGTCGCAAGAGCGATTGCGTGCGGATTGAAAGAGCAAAATATTCCAGTGCATTTATCTGATCCTGCTTGGGAAAACTGTCGTATGGCGCGCATGGACGGCCTAGCATGTTATTATGGTAACCCGCAGTCTGAGCATGCTGAACGCTATTTACCCTTAACAACTATTCGTAGTGTTATTGCATTGTCGCCTAATCGCCATCATAACGCGCTCGGTGTGCAGTACTTTTCGCATTTACTCAATGAGAAGAATGTATTTTCTCTACGCTCTTCGAACACTCATGCCAAGGCAAATAAAGACAGCGCAACATTCTTATCACGCCAAATTTTATTTGGTGATAGCGGTTCATATGCACGTTTAAGTAGCCTAATTGCCAAAGGGGGCAAGGTCAGTGCAACGCGTATTTCTGAAGAATTTAGCTGGGAGCAATACCTAGAGATGAACAGCGAAGCTATCCCATTGTTCATTCTAAATGGCGATAAAGATAGCGATGACGATACACCAATCAAGCTGCGTCCGTTTACTATTAATATGGATAAACCCCCACAAGAAGGTGAGCGCGTTGTAGCTATGCTACCACCTAAAATGTCGGTGTTAAAAGATCCTAACAACGGTAAAAACAAAGAACCAAAAGAAATTAGAGAATAAACAAAAGGGCTAGGTGAAAAACCTAGCCCTTTTTGTTTTTAATAAATTTTATTGTTAAACTTTTTCTCTTTGGATTTCAAACTACCTAACCCAAGCTTGCTGCGCTAAAATTAACACCTCAGCCTTGCTAACTTCATTCCTACATAGGCAAACGGGCACGCGCAATAACACTGTCTGGCATTTTTTTCGCAAGTTGGGCTAACGCTGTTTCTATCTTTTGATGAGTCGCTTTATCTGCAACCATGGCATGAAATAACCAGCGATAAGCATCTTCATAGTCACGCGGGCTGCCGAACCCATCATTAAATAATTTAACTAATCTTAATTGCGCTTTTAGATTCCCTTGTGCTGATGCTTCTCGTAAATAGGTCACCGCCATCGCTTTATCTTTTTGTACCAATCGGCCAATGTCGTAGTAGCGCCCTAATTGCTCTAATGCCGCCGCTAAGCCTTGTCCTGCAGCTTGGCGCATGTAGTACACACCTAACTCCACATTGCGATCAACACACACCGCATAAGCCAGCATATCGCCATATAAAAATTGATACGATGGCAGTGCCATTTTATTGGCTCGTGCCTCAATATCCTGTACTAACTGGCAATCATCTGCCTTGACGCGTGCTAAATGTGTATTCTTATTAATTAACGCTAACAGCTCTGTTTCTGTGTACAGTGGAACTGCAGCCAGCTGTTCTTGGGCTTGGGTGTGGCTTGCTAGCAATAACGATAGCGGCACTAATGATAAACAAGTTAACAAACGCATTTAGGTCACTTTAAATTTAAAACCATCTTATTAAAGTTTATACAAAGATCGTTCCAGAATAAAAGTTAATCACGATTATTTATCACAATCGTAATTAACAGACACAAAAAAAGCTGCACAAGGCAGCTTTTTTAGTTCTATTAGTAATTATGCAAATGGGTTGCGTAATACCATAGTTTCTACACGATCAGGACCGGTAGAAATAATATCAACAGGTACACCTGTGATTTCTTCAATACGTTTGATGTAATCAAGCGCTGCTTTTGGAAGCTGTTCAACAGTAGTTGCGCCTACTGTGTTTTCGCTCCAACCTGGCATCTCTTCGTATACTGGTGTTACTTTTTCGTAACCTTCAGCTGCAAGTGGCGTCACGTTCGTGATTGTGCCATCTTCTAACTGATAACCAGTACAGATTTTAAGTGTTTCTAAACCATCTAAAACGTCAAGTTTAGTTAAACAAAAACCTGAAATAGAGTTGATTTGTACTGCACGGCGCATTGCCACAGCATCCAACCAACCAGTACGACGAAGTCGACCAGTTGTAGCACCAAACTCATGACCAACAGTACCCAAGTGTTTACCAACTGGATCTTGCTTATCAACACCATCGTAAAGTTCTGTCGGGAAAGGACCTGAACCTACACGTGTTGTATACGCTTTGATAATACCTAACACGTAATCAAGATTTAGTGGACCAAAACCAGCACCTGTAGCAACACCACCGGCAGTAGTATTAGACGACGTAACGTACGGGTAAGTACCGTGATCGATATCTAGTAATGTACCTTGTGCACCTTCAAACAAGATGTTGTCACCCGCTATACGCGTTTGATCAAGTAACTCTGTTACATCAACAACCATTGCTTTTAGGATATCTGCAACAGCCATTGCATCATCAAATGTCTTTTGGAAATCTACTGCATCTACTTTGTAGTAATTTACTAAAGTAAAGTTATGGTATTCCAATACTTCTTTAAGCTTCGCTGCAAATAGTTCAGGATTAAATAAATCACCGATACGTAAACCACGACGAGCTACTTTATCTTCGTAAGCTGGACCAATACCACGACCTGTAGTACCAATAGCTTTATTACCGCGTGCTTTTTCACGGGCTACATCTAATGCGATGTGGAAAGGCAGAATAAGCGGACATGCTTCGCTGATCAATAAACGCTCGCGTACTGGTACGCCACGCTCTTCAAGCATGCCAATCTCTTTCATAAGCGCTTCAGGTGATACAACTACACCATTACCAATCACACACTTAACATTGTCACGTAATACACCCGATGGAATAAGGTGTAAAACTGTCTTTTCACCTTCGATAACCAAAGTGTGACCTGCGTTGTGGCCACCTTGGTAACGAACTACTAAAGATGCTTTGTCTGTAAGGAGGTCAACTACCTTACCCTTACCTTCGTCACCCCATTGGGTGCCTAATACAACAACGTTTTTACCCATTGTAAATTCACTTAGAAAAAATTAGGACGAGATTTTACCAGAAAATGAGGGTAAAGATCACCCCCGTTTAGGTTATTTTTTCTGCTTGATCGTTAATTGACCGCAACAACAAAAATTAACTGGTTGAATAACATTAAGTTACTCACAAAAATTCGTCTCACTAAAAGAAAAACCCTGCATACACAGGGTTTGGATTTATTCTACATGTAAGGAAATAATTACTGCGCAGTCGCGCCTTTCATGTATTTAAAGAAGTCACTATCAGGTGATAACACCATTACATCTTGCTTATCTTTAAAGGTCTTTTTATAAGCCTCTAATGAACGTACAAAACTAAAGAACTCAGGATCTTTGTTATACGCATTAGCATAAATTTCAGCTGCTTGGGCATCACCTTGACCACGAACACTTCGCGCATTTCGCTCAGCATCTGCTAGCATTACCGTTACACGACGGTCAATTTCAGCACGAATAGTTTCGGCTTTTTCTTGACCTTCAGAACGGTGCTCTTTTGCCACTGCAGTACGCTCTGCGCGCATACGTTGGTAAATAGAGCTACTGACTTCTTGTGGCAGGTTAATTTGCTTAACACGTACATCAAGCACTTCAATACCTAGCTCTTTTGCACTTTCTGATGCTTGAACTAGTGCTTCTGCCATTAACTCGCTACGTTCACCTGAGACAATCTCTCGGATTGTACGCGAACCAAAGTTTGTACGAAGGCCGTTATTTACTTTTTGCTTAAGTAGCGTTTCAGCGTATTGCTTGTCGCCACGAGCACGTAAGTAAAAAGCGCTAAAGTCATCTACACGCCACTTAACAAACGAATCAACGATTAAGTCTTTCTTTTCGCTAGTAACAAAACGATCCGGCGCACCATCTAAAGTCTGAATACGCGCATCAATACGGCGTACTTGACTAAAGAAAGGCACTTTGAATTGTAAACCTGGGCTGTAAACGATTGCTTGATCATCACTGTCTTTTTGAACTTTACTGAATAGCATTACAATTGCTTTTTGCCCTTCAGGTACTACAAAAACAGACGAAAAAGACAACACAATGGCCGCTAATAATATAACTAAACTAAAGTTTTTCATTGCGCTTATCTCCCATCATTAAAGCGATCAGCACCAAAGCGGTCTGAACTTGAGTTCACAGTGCTATTGCGTGATGTGTTAACTTTATTGCGTAAATCGTTGATATCACTTGAGCTAGGCAGCGCAACACGTGTTGCAGTTCCTTGCTTTTCCATGATTTTATCAAGCGGTAAATACATCATATTATTGCCGCCTTTTACATCAACTAGCACTTTTGAGCTACTACCAAGTACTTCTTCCATCGCATCAATATATAAACGCTCACGTGTTACACGCTTTGCAGCTTGATATTGTGGTAACAATTTCTCAAATCGAGCAACTTCACCTTGCGACTCTAGAATAATACGCTCGCCATAACCTTCCGCTTCTTGCGTCATACGCGTAACTTGACCACGAGCACGCGGTTCAATTTCACGGGCATACGCTTCAGCTTCACGTATAAAGCGCTGTTCATCTTCTTGCGCAGCAATAGCATCATCAAAAGCGTCTTTAACCTCTGCCGGTGGGCGAGAATCTTTAAAGTTTACGTCAGTGACGATTAAACCAAGATTGTAAGGTTCAACAATTTTGTTCAATTCATCCCATGTACGTTGACGCACAATTTCACGACCATTCGTTAGCACTTGGTCCATTTTTGAATGACCAACTACATAACGTAGTGCACTTTCTAATGCTTCCTCTAAACTTGAATCAGCATTAGTTACACTAAATTTATAAAGGTATGGGTCAATAACACGATATTGCACTTGGAACTCAACGCTTACTACGTTTTCGTCTTCAGTGAGCATAAAACCAGACGTCGATAATGAACGAACTGCTTCAATATCTACTGGAAGTACGGTTTCAATAAAGGTCATTTTCCAGCGTAAACCTGGATCGGCAATGCGTTCAAATTTACCAAATTGTAAAACGATTCCGCGTTCAGCTTCTTTGACAGTATAAATACCGCTCAAAGCCCAAACAATCACAGCAATAATTAGTATGAATGAAAGCCCTGCACCGCCAAGTCCACCACCTTCTTTGCCGGGTTTATTACCGCCAAATAAGCCGCCAAACTTGTTGCTGAACTTACGAAACACCTCGTCTAAATCAGGTGGGCCTTGATCACGTCCGCCTTTTTTGTTCCACGGATCTTTGTCATTGCCATTATTACCCGGTTCATTCCAGGCCATAGCTATACTCCATTGTTATCAAAATAATCTTGGTAATTACGTTAAATCTAACAAAAATAACGCACTTCTCATACTAAAAACGACAGTGTGCGGTAGATTTCTAGTTTAACAAAATAAATGAGTCAATTTCAGGACCAAACTCTTTTTTGAGTTTATTCCACTCTACCACAGGTAAACGAGTGGTCAGTAGCCATTGCCCTTGTTCGTCAAACGCCTCTTCATGCACCGCATTTAAATTAAACAGTGCAGCGCGTAAACGGCCATATTGTGGTGCTAGTTTTAGTGTTTTAGCAAACATTTTCTTTGCTAACAACTCACTTATGGCCTCAGATAACAGCTCACAGCCTGCACCACTGTGCGCAGATAACCACACACGAATCGGCACACCTTCGTCATCACGGTCAATACGCGGTGAAACATCTTCTAGCGCATCAATTTTGTTGTAAACTAATAATTGTGGTACTTCATCAGCTTCAATTTCTTTAAGTACCGATTGTACCTGTTCTATATTCTCTTTACGACGCTCATCAGCAACATCTACAACATGTAATTGTAAATCGGCTTCACGGGTTTCCGTTAACGTCGCTTTAAATGCGGCGACTAAATCATGCGGTAAGTGACGAATAAATCCGACTGTATCCGCTAAAATTATCGAGCCAACATCGTCTATTTCAAGTTTACGTAATGTTGGGTCTAACGTTGCAAATAATTGATCTGCTGCGTATACATTAGAATTAGTGATACGGTTAAATAAGGTCGACTTACCCGCATTAGTATAGCCTACAAGCGATACCGTAGGTATTTCATTGCGATTACGCGCTCGTCTACCCTGCTCACGCTGTACTGCGACTTTCTCTAGGCGTGCACGGATACTTTGAATTCGCACTCTTAACAAGCGACGATCTGTTTCAAGCTGAGTTTCACCCGGGCCACGTAAACCAATTCCGCCTTTTTGACGCTCAAGGTGAGTCCAACCTCGAATTAAACGAGTGGACATATGGCGAAGCTGTGCTAACTCAACCTGCAATTTACCCTCATGGGTACGTGCACGTTGGGCAAAAATATCAAGTATAAGTGTCGTTCTATCAAGCACACGGCATTGGCAAACGCGTTCTAAATTACGTTCTTGCGATGGTCTAAGTTGATGATTGAAAATGACGACATCTGCATTGTGGATTTTGACAATCTCAGCGATCTCTTCTGCCTTACCGGTACCGACGAATAGTTTCGGATGTGGTGATTGACGGCTGCCTTGCACAACCGCCAAACTGCTAACACCAGCAGAAGATACCAACATTTCTAATTCATGAAGATCTTCACGATCTCCCTCTTTAGGAAAGTCGATATGAACTAAAACTGCCTGTTCGCCGGCTTTATAACGGTCAAACAAACATTACGCTCCTAATTTAAAAGTTTCCAGCTTCTGGCTCTTCGCCCTCTTCACTTCCTTGTACACCTTGGAAGTTAACAGCGCGAGCAGGAACTACGGTAGAAATGGCGTGTTTATACACCATTTGATTTACAGTATTCTCAAGCAAAATAACAAATTGATCAAATGACTGGATCTTACCTTGCAGCTTGATACCATTAACCAAAAATATTGATACTGGAATACGTTCACGACGTAACGCATTCAAAAATGGGTCTTGTAACGATTGGCCTTTTGCCATGTTATTTTCCTTCGTTCTAGGTGTTATTATAATTAAGTGGCTGAACTCATTTAACAAAGCTAAAAAACATTCAACTACTACTAGCTTAGCGAACTTACAACACGTTGCAAGTTTTCTTCATCACCCGTAGTGAGCCAAGTTACTTCGGGCCAGCTCCTCAACCACGTCAATTGACGCTTTGCAAGTTGCCGTGTTGCTGCAATACCGCGAAATACCATCTCATCATAGTCAGTTTCGCCAGCAATGTAATCCCACATTTGTCTATAACCTACGCAACGAATAGAAGGCAAATTAGGGTGTAAATCCTTACGTTGATATAGGGATGAAACTTCATTTTCAAACCCCTGATCAAGCATTATTTTAAACCTTTGTTCAATTCGCAGATGTAAATCAGCACGGTCATCCGGTGCAATAGCAAATTGATGAAAAGTATACGGTAAACTTGGCTGCTTGCATTTTTGCAATTCAGTCATAGTTTTGCCTGTTAAACGATACACTTCAAGCGCACGGTTAATGCGCTGCGAATCATTCTCGCTCATTTTTTGAGCCGCCTGAGGATCAATTGCCTCAAGCTCTTTATATAATGTTGGCCAGCCATGCTCATTTGCTTGCGATTCAAGCTCAGCACGTATAATAGGACACGCTTCTGGCAAAGGTGATAAACCGTCAATTAAGGCTTTAAAGTACATCATTGTACCACCAACTAATACAGGTACTTTACCTTGCTGATGAAATTGATCAATTTTTTCAATCGCATCACGGCGAAAATCAGCCACAGAGTAACTTTCACTCGGATCTATCAGATCAATTAAATGATGTGGTGCTAATGCAAGCTCGTCCGAGTTCGGTTTGGCTGTACCAATGTTCATATTTTTATACACTAAGGCTGAATCGACGCTGATTATCTCAGTTTTTAAATGCTGACATAAGGCGATTGCTAACGCAGTTTTACCTGCAGCTGTTGGGCCCATTAAAAAAATGACAGGTAAATTACTCAACTCGGTGACCTTAATCTAATTGTGCTAAAAAATGATTTAAATCTATTTTAACCGCTTTTGCCGATAAGCGCTGAATTGTTTGCGGATTATTTTGCATTCGCTTCATATCCAATGCAAAAGCCTGACTTGCAAAAAAACGTTCTGGTACTTGGCTCTGCAACCAACTAAGCCATTGTTCAATAGTCTCAAAGTTAGCTTTAGCTGCCGCTAGTAATATATTAATCGCATTACTAACATCGAGTAAGTACAAACATACAGGGAGCTTTTTAACCATTACAAAGTGTTTTTCCAAGAGCACGTCAAAACCCAAAAGCGTAAACCATGATTGCTGCTGCGTTAAACTCACATTGTCTTCTTTGCTTATATTAACCCGTACCGGTAATAATAACGCCTTACCCTCTAAGTGGCCTTGCTCTGTAATCACCTCAAGCCAATCATCTACTAATAAGTATTTAAAATGCGAACAATACAGCTGTTGCTGCTGACTAAATACACAGCTACCGTCATCTTGAATTAATAACGGCTGAGCGCTGAGCGCTTGCGAATGAGCTGCAATTGCAGGCGTGATTTCTGCAGCTCGATCAAAATGCGTTGCATGTTGCTCATTTACACCTTGGTAAAACGCACTAACATCCTGATGATTTGCTCTGCTAGCTTTACTGTCACGGCTACTATCTGTGGTGCTATATCCTGAACCACCTTTTGCTGCCGAATTAGCGTTGTAACTCACACTATCTGTAGGCTGAAGGCTTGACTTAGGATAATCAAATAAACTACTTTCAGCGTGCAGTCGTGAAGTTGAAGCTTCTTCAGTTTGAAGAGGCTGATTATTATCTTGATGGTTAACGGAGTGAGTAACACCTGTGAATTCATCTTGTAATGGGACTACAACTTGTTTGATTGCCTGTAAAATAAAGTCATGGACTAAACGACCTTGATGAAAACGCACTTCGTGTTTCGCAGGGTGTACATTTACATCAACCTGACGCGGGTCAATATCAATATAAATTACAAAACCGGGTAGCTCTTCTTGCCCTGCGACTTCTTCGAATGCTTGACGTATCGCGTGTAAAATAAGTTTATCGCGCATCATACGGTTGTTTACATAGGTATATTGCGTCGTATTGTTGGAGCCCACAGGCAACACCCAGCCATATAACTGCAAACCGGTATCACCCGACTCAATATATAAACTTTGCTCTGCAAAGGCTTTACCTGCAACTTGAGCTACACGGGCTATTGCTTGAGCAGGGTCAGTTTTAGCACGGTATTGTCGTACAACTTTATCGTTATGCGTAAGCGTAATTGATACATCAAAGCGACTTAACGCAATACGTTTAATTAGCTCATCAATATGGTTGAATTCGGTTTTTTCAGTTCGTAAAAATTTGCGCCGTGCGGGCGTATTAAAAAATAAGTCTTTCACTTCAATTGTCGTGCCGTCAGGGTGCGCTGTTGGTTTTATTTGCACCGCCATATCACGACCTTCAGCAAATGCCTGCCACGCAGCCTCTTGCTCTTTGGTTTTTGAGCTCAAAGTTAACCGCGATACCGAGCTTATCGAAGCCAATGCTTCACCACGAAAACCCAATGAGCAAATATTCTCTAAATCATCGAGGGACTTTAATTTACTGGTCGCATGGCGAGAAAGCGCAAGCGTTAGCTCGTCTTTATTAATACCCGAACCATTATCACGAATACGAATAAGCTTATGACCGCCACGTTCAATATCTATTTGAATGCGTGTCGCACCTGCATCTAAGCTATTTTCAACAAGCTCTTTAACAACGGATGCTGGCCGTTCGACCACTTCACCTGCTGCAATTTGGTTAGCTAACCGCGCTGGAAGTATTTCAATACTCATGGTGTTTTAACCTAATTATATACGTTGTACTGATCATTATTAGCTTTGTGGAATATCGAGCTCTTGACCAATAAATAAGGTGTTTGATTTAAGTTTATTCACCTGCTTAAGCTTACCTATAGAGACCCCATAACGGCTCGCTAGCAAACTCAAGGACTCACCAGGGCGTACTTTATGCTTGGTAGGGTATTTTGATTTTAATGACGCGAACAGCGAGTCATCCGGTGGATTTTTTAAATAATAACTTTTAATTGCTGTAAATATCGCTTTTGCTAAACGCTCTTGGTGGTTAGCACTTTTTAATAGTTTTTCTTCGCGTGGATTGGATATAAAACCTGTTTCGACCAAAATTGACGGTATATCTGGCGACTTAAGCACTCCCAAACTGGCAGCTTGTGGCTCTTTTTTGTGTAGCTTGGCCACTTTTTTTAGCTCTTGCACCATTTCTTCAGCAACGTTAAAGCCCGTCTTCATCGAGTGATCCATTGACATATCAAGCAACGCTTGCGCTAAATATTTTTCACTTGCAGTGTCTTTAATTACATCAGCAGCACCACCGAGCAATTCGGAGTGTTTTTCTTTATCTTCTATCCATTTAGCCGTTTCGGAGTTCGCTCTGCGCAACGATAACACCCAAACAGAGGCACCGCTTGGCTGTGGGCTAGTAAATGCATCAGCATGAATAGAAACAAAAAAATCTGCTTTTTTCGCACGAGCTCGGCTAGTTCGCGTATTAAGTTTTACAAAGTAATCACCGCTGCGTACCATGCGTGAAATCATCCCGCGTTCGCCGTCAATCATGCGCTCTAAACGTTTAGCAATTTGCAGTGTAATGGTTTTTTCGTAAGTACCTGACGGCCCAATTGAGCCGGGATCTTCTCCGCCATGTCCAGCATCAATTGCAATGACAATATCACGTTGCTGCTTAAGCTCACGCTTTTTAACCGTAGAATTTCCGTTTGATGTATTTGGCTGTGCTTGCTCTTTATCATATAAATCCACCACCAAGCGATTTTTATATGGACCCGTCGGGGCTAAAGCAAATATCACTGGCTTAACAGCGCCAGTTAGCTCAAATACAAGCCTAACACCGTGCTTATTTTTTGCCTTTGAATATCTTAATTTACTAACAATTTGGTGTTTTTTTGGAATGCTGGGCAAATATTTTATTTTATTAGTGTCTTCTAAATCAACCACTAAACGTAATGGATTTTTCAGCATAAAATAACTAAATTCTGGTTTATCCGTTAAGTCGAATACTACCCGAGTACTATCCGGTGATGGCCAAACTCGTACGCTATTGATAGTATTTTTCGCATACAAATGACTGCTGACAACAAGCAACAGTAAAGTACACATCCACTTAATGATAGTTTGACTCATTTGACCCAATACACCTTTATTATTGTTTAAGAATGTAACTACTCGATCTGGTTTTTGAGCTTATCTATAATATTAGCACCACGGGTACTAATGCTTTGAATCTCAATTTCTCGCGCATCGCCTACATATCGCAAAGTAATATCTAAATCAGGAGTCGGAATAAACTCCCCGCCTTTTTCAGGCCATTCCACCACACAAATAGCTGTAGGCGAAAAATAGTCGCGAATTCCCATATACTCTAACTCTTCAGGATCGCCAAGGCGATATAAATCAAAGTGATACACATTTGCTTCAGCCAGTTCATACGGTTCAACTAAAGTGTAAGTTGGGCTTTTAACCTTACCCTGATGGCCAAAACCTTGCACCACACCACGCGTTAAAGTCGTTTTACCCGCTCCTAAATCACCGTGTAAATAAATTACTGCGCCTTGGTCTATAAACTCGGCAAGCTTATTGCCCATTTTTACCGTTGCAGCTTCATCAGCGAGTTGAAAACCAACACTGTGCGTCATCCGTACCCCATGAAAAACAAATAAATCATTACTTAATTAATCATACCAGATTATTTTCTTAAGGCGAATCAGCGATCATCAGACACAAAAAAGTCGGCAAAGTTGCCGACTTTTTAAATAACGACTGTAAACGTTATTACAAACCTAATTTTTTCTCAAGATAGTGGATATTAGTACCACCATTTTGGAAATTTTCATCGGCTAAAATGCGTTTATGCAGTGGTGTATTGGTTTTGATACCGTCAATCACAAGCTCATTCAATGCGTTACGTGCACGGGCAATAGCTACATCACGGTTTTCACCGTAAGTGATCAATTTGCCAATCATTGAATCATAGTGTGGTGGTACTGTGTAGTCAGCATAAATATGGCTGTCCCAACGAATACCTAAACCACCCGCTGGATGGAAACGCGTGATCTTACCCGGTGATGGGATAAACGTTTCAGGGTCTTCTGCGTTAATACGACATTCAATAGCATGACCACGAATAACCACGTCATCTTGCGTGAATGATAACGGTTGACCAGCAGCAATTTTTAATTGTTCTTTGATTAAATCAACGCCAGTAACCATTTCTGTTACTGGGTGCTCAACCTGAATACGGGTGTTCATTTCAATGAAGTAGAACTCACCATTTTCGTATAAGAACTCAAATGTACCCGCACCACGATAACCGATTTCGATACATGCACGTGTACAACGCTCACCGATAAACTTACGCACTTCAGCAGTAATACCTGGTGCTGGCGCTTCTTCAACTACTTTTTGATGACGACGTTGCATAGAACAATCACGTTCACCTAGGTGAACTGCATTGCCTTGGCCGTCAGCTAAAACTTGAATTTCGATATGACGTGGGTTTTCAAGGAATTTCTCCATGTAAACCATACTATTACCAAAAAACTGCTTAGCTTCTTGCTGCGTTAAAGCAATTGAGTCAATTAACTCTGCTTCGCTACGAACAACACGCATACCACGACCACCACCGCCACCAGCAGCTTTAATGATTACCGGGTAACCAATGCGCTTAGCTATTTGCATATTACGGTCTTTATCATCCGATACCGGGCCATCAGAACCAGGAACACACGGTACACCCGCTTTACGCATTGCGTTGATTGCTGATACTTTATCGCCCATTAAACGAATTGTATCGCCTGTTGGGCCAATAAATACAAAACCACTTTGTTCAACTTGATCAGCAAAATCAGCGTTTTCTGCAAGGAAACCATAACCTGGGTGAATAGCGACTGCATCTGTTACTTCTGCCGCAGCAATAATGCGCGGAATATCTAAGTAACTTTCAGTAGCAGCAGGTCTACCAATACAAATTGTTTCATCTGCAAGCAATACGTGCTTAAGATCGCGATCTGCCGTTGAATGAACAGCAACCGTTTTGATCCCAAGCTCTTTGCAGGCGCGCAATATACGAAGTGCAATTTCACCTCGGTTTGCAATGACTACTTTATCTAACATTAGAGTTGGCCTTTTAGGTTACGCTATTATTCAATAATGAATAAAGGTTGATCAAATTCTACTGGCTCGCCATTTTCAACTAAAATAGCTTTAACGGTACCCGCTTTATCTGATTCAATTTGGTTCATCATTTTCATCGCTTCGATGATACAAAGCGTGTCACCTACTTTAACTTGCGAACCAACTTCAACATATAAAGGCGCTTCTGGAGAAGCTGCTGAGTAGAATGAACCAACCATTGGCGATAATACTTGATGACCTGTTGGACCTGCTGGTGCTGGCGCTTCTGCGCTTGCAACTGGTGCCGCAGCTACTGGAGCCGGAGCGGGTGCATACTGTGGTGCATATTGTGGAGCGTAAGCAGGACCTGCGCTCATGTTATTACGATTGATACGTACTGACTCTTCACCTTCGGTGATTTCTAATTCAGCAATACCTGATTCTTCTACTAGTTCAATTAGCTTTTTGATCTTGCGAATATCCATGAACGACCCGCCTGTTAGTTTGTTAGTTTAAAATTAATTCGAGTTTTGCAACCGATGTACCGCAGCCTCAAGTGCTGAACGATAACCCATTGCGCCTAATCCACATATTACGCCTTGCGCCACATCAGAAAAATACGAATGATGACGAAACGCTTCCCGCGCGTGCACATTAGTTATGTGCACTTCATAAAACGGAATATCAACACTCAGTAGAGCATCACGTAAAGCCACGCTTGTATGCGTAAATGCCGCTGGGTTGATAATAATGTAATCGATAGTTTGCCACGCACTGTGTATGTGCTCTATTAAAGCTTGCTCACTATTACTTTGATAATGCGTTAACTCAACATCTAGACCATCAGCAACCACTGTTAGTTCGCTCATGATATCGCTAAGTGTTTGTGAACCGTACTTTTCTGGTTCACGCTTACCAAGCATATTTAAGTTAGGGCCATTTACAACTAAAAGTTTAAATTTTGCAGCCATAATACGCGATAATCCTATAAATAATGAGTTAAGCCATTTTGATTAGAAATCCCCATAAAATGTAAGGGGTGAAAACTAAAATAGCAACTATTTCTCACGTTAACCACCTATTATAGTCAGTTCGATGTAAATAGCAGCAAAATACTGGTCTAATGACTAAGGCTAGGAACAAAAATAAAAACGCCACTTATAATAAGTGGCGTTTAAAATAACGTTAAAAAAGTACTTATTTAACGTTATTACTTACCTTTGCCAAATGCTCAGCAAAGTCATTTGCGTTTAAGAAGCCCGTCACACGCTGTGCGCCAAGCTCTTCGCCTTGCATATCAAAAAATAAAATGCTTGGTAAACCAAATACCGTAAACTCTTCCATTACTTCAATTGTAATGTCGTCACTTTCGGTTAAATCAATTTTAAGTAACTCGAAGTTAGCAAATTCAGCTTGCACTTTAGCGTCTGGAAAGGTGTATTTTTCGAATTCTTTACACGCAACACACCATTCAGCATATAAGTCGACCATCACTAATCGGCCCTCGTTATTAGCATCACCAATTGCTTGTTTAAGTTCAGCTAAGTTCGCAACTAACTTAAAGCCACGCTCTTGCTGCTCGTCATTTGTGGTACTAACAACTTGGGCTGTTGGCCATATATAATTTTTAGTTAAGCTCGCACCACCTACAACTAATAGCGTTGCAGCAAACCACAGAGCTGTTTTTAATTTACCTTGTGTTTGAGCACTCTGCCAATGATGCAAGTACAAAGCTGTTGCTAGCGCTAATAAACCCGCCATTAGTAATATAATGTCAGCATCCACAATGCGCTCTAGCAATATTAGTGGCACTACTAACATGATAAAACCAAACAGGGTTTTAACTTGCTCCATCCATCCACCCGCTTTAGGTAACAACTTACCACCAGATGTTCCAAGTAGTAATAATGGAATCCCCATGCCTAAGCTTAAAACATATAAAGTCAAACCACCCACCAGGTAGTCGCCGCTTTGTGCCACAAATAATAACGCGGCTGACAACGGTGCTGTTGTGCAAGGTGATGCAATTAAGCCTGATAATACGCCCATCAAAAACACACCAATATAATTGCCGCCTTTTTGATTGTTACTAACCTGCGTGAGCTTGTTCATCATACCGCTGGGGAGCTTTATTTCGTACCAGCCAAACATCGACATAGCGAGTAAAACAAACAATAAGCTAAAACTAATTAATACTGTCGGGTGTTGCAAATAGCCTTGTACTTGACCGCCTAAAGATGCAACCACCAATCCTAATGCTGCATACGTGACTGCCATCCCTTGGATATATATAAAAGACAACGCAAATGCTTTTTTAGTTGAGAGATTTTTTTGCCCGGCAATTAAGCTCGATAGAATCGGAAACATCGGAAACACACACGGTGTGAAGGCAAGGCCAATACCCACTAAAAAGAAGATCGCTAAATTAGCCAACAAACCTTGTGATGCGAGTTTTTCAGTAAAGTTTAATTCTTTTTCAGGATCATCCTCTTGAACTACAGCATCTTCTGGAGAATGAGGCGATTCAATACCAAGTGCTGTAAGTGCATTGCCTGCAGTTGCCGAATCCGGCGCATTCTTAATCGCAACTGTTTCCCCTGCAATAACACTTAAAGGAATAGAGATAATTTCTGGCGGGTAGCATAGCCCTGCTTCTGCGCAGCCTTGATAGCGCACCTTAACAATACCATCTTGAGCAACATTGCTTAGTTTGCTGATTACACTTAATGAATCAAAAAATACTTCCGTCTTACCAAAGAATTCATCTTCAATAACGACGCCCTTGCCAAGCTCTGGCACTTGAATGTTTGCGCCTTTGCCAATAATTTCGAGCTTCTTTTTATACAAATAATAACCAGGAGCAATATCCCAACCAATAAAAAGTGTATTGCCTTGCTGATCAAAATCAAACGAGAATGCTTGATCAACAGGTAAAAACGTTTGCTCTGCGGGTTGCAGTAAATCACTTAATAAATTATTAGTTGTAGCCTGCGCTGGCATCAGCGAGAGCGCACAAAGCAATAAAATAAAACAACGCATTAATTAAGTACCTCATCCATCCAATTAAAGTAGGCCAAATTGCCTGTTGATACGTCCACTACCTGAATCTCAGGGATCTCATAACTATGCAATTTTTTTATAGTTTGGATCACTTGGTTCATTTTTTCTGACTTAGTTTTAATTAATAACTTACACTCAGTTGCATGTGTAACTTCACCTTCCCACATGTAAACTGACTCTACATTTGGAAGAATACTCACGCAGGCTGCTAATTTCTGCTGAACAAGTTGCTCTGCCATAGCGCGCGCTTCACTTGCATTAGCGCAAGTGGTAAAAACAAGCCGAAAATGAGTCGTCATATTGAACCTTTAATTGATTGCTTTGCCCAACCCATAGTAGCTGATAGCTAAGGCAAAGTGTAGCCAAGCGCATAACCCAATATCACTGCTCTTGAAAAAAGACCTTACTACCCATATTTATATTTCATACACTCACTTGAGTGACCATTATTTAGAGAGTTTTATGTTTAGATTTTTATTCTTGTTATTTATTCTCGTGCCGATTATTGAAATCGCATTATTAATTCAAGTCGCTGATGTGATTGGCGGCTTTGCCACAATCGCGCTGGTTGTTATAACTGCCATTGTGGGTGCCAAATTAGTTAAAACACAAGGTATGGGTGCATTACAAAACGTACAACTGCAAATGGCACAAGGGCAAATGCCTGCTAAAGAACTATTTACCGGTTTATGTGTGATTATCGCTGGCGTTTTACTCCTTACTCCCGGCATTATGACCGATGTATTTGGCTTTTTATTACTAACGCCTGTCATTCGTAATAAACTAGCTGCAGGCCTTGCCAGTCAAGCAACTGTACGCATGAGTGCAGGCATGCAACAAGGTCCTTCACCATTTACACAACAGACTCAACAAGAGCCAGAACCGCGTAAAATGAGTGAGCCAACCACGATTGATGGTGAATACGAGAGAAAAGATTAAATTTTTTAATTTTTTCACTTGGATTTTGACTCACCACCCCCATTACTGAGTACAACTAAACCAATTGCGCTAAACCATAAGGTTCCAGCCAATTGGTACACACACAACTTTTTTCTGTCCTGTTCAGAAACTGTTAGGAGAACTAAAAAATGAACATTCGTCCTTTACATGATCGCGTGATCGTTGAGCGCCTAGAAGAAGAAACTAAATCAGCTGGCGGTATTGTATTAACTGGTTCTGCGGCTGAGAAATCAACCCGCGGTAAAGTTGTCGCTGTTGGTAATGGCCGTACTCTAGATAACGGTGATGTGAGAGCATTAGAAGTTAAAGTCGGTGACACTGTGTTATTCGGCTCATATGTTGAAAAAGCAGAAAAGATCGAAGGTCAAGAGTACCTGATCATGCGTGAAGACAATATTTTAGGCATTGTAGGCTAAACCTACTTTTCGTTTAACATACATTTAGAATTTAAAGGAAATTAATCATGGCAGCAAAAGAAGTACTTTTTGCAGGTGACGCACGCGCTAAAATGCTAGCTGGCGTAAACATCTTAGCAAACGCAGTTCGCGTAACATTAGGTCCTAAAGGCCGTAACGTAATCCTAGACAAATCATTTGGCTCACCAGTGATCACTAAAGATGGTGTATCAGTGGCGAAAGAAATCGAACTTGAAGACAAGTTTGAAAACATGGGCGCACAAATGGTTAAAGAAGTTGCATCAAAAGCAAACGATGCAGCCGGTGACGGTACAACTACAGCTACAGTGCTTGCACAGTCTATTGTAAATGAAGGCTTAAAAGCAGTTGCTGCGGGCATGAACCCAATGGATCTTAAGCGCGGTATCGATAAAGCAATCATCGCTGCAGTTGCTGAGCTTAAAGAACTTTCAGTTCCATGTGCTGATGCAAAAGCAATCGCACAAGTAGGTACTATTTCAGCTAACTCTGATAAAGAAATTGGCGACATCATTGCAGAAGCAATGGAAAAAGTAGGCCGTAACAGTGGTGTAATCACTGTTGAAGAAGGCCAATCACTTGAAAACGAACTAGATGTTGTTGAAGGCATGCAGTTTGACCGTGGTTACCTTTCTCCGTACTTCATCAACAACGCAGAAAAAGGCGCTGTTGAATTAGACAATCCGTTTATTCTACTTGTAGACAAAAAAGTATCTAACATCCGTGAGTTACTTCCTACATTAGAAGCGGTTGCTAAAGCAAGCAAACCACTACTAATCATTGCTGAAGACCTTGAAGGTGAAGCGCTAGCTACATTAGTTGTTAACAACATGCGTGGTATCGTTAAAGTATCAGCAGTTAAAGCACCAGGCTTTGGCGACCGTCGTAAAGCAATGCTACAAGACATCGCTGTATTAACTGGCGCAACAGTTATCTCTGAAGAAATCGGCTTAGAGCTTGAAAAAGCCACGGTTGAAGACCTAGGTACTGCTAAACGCGTTGTGATCACTAAAGATGACACAACAATCATCGATGGTGCTGGCGAAGAAGATGGCATTACAGGTCGTGTTGCACAAATCAAAGCACAAATCGAAGAAGCAACGTCTGACTACGACAAAGAGAAGCTACAAGAGCGCATGGCAAAACTTGCCGGCGGTGTTGCAGTAATCAAAGTAGGCGCAGCGACTGAAATCGAAATGAAAGAGAAAAAAGACCGCGTTGAAGATGCATTACATGCAACTCGCGCTGCGGTTGAAGAAGGTGTAGTACCTGGTGGCGGTGTTGCACTAGTACGTGCAGCAAATAAGCTTATTGATTTAGTTGGCGACAACGAAGATCAAACGCACGGTATTAAAGTAGCACTTCGTGCTATGGAAGCCCCACTTCGTCAAATCGTAACTAACGCAGGTGACGAAGCGTCTGTTGTTATTAACGCAGTTAAAGGCGGCGAAGGTAACTTTGGTTACAACGCAGCCACTGGCGAATACAACGACATGATTGAAATGGGTATCTTAGATCCAACTAAAGTAACGCGCTCTGCACTACAATTTGCAGGCTCGATTGCGGGTCTTATGATCACTACTGAAGCCATGGTAGCTGAAATCCCTAAGGATGAAGCTGGCGCACCTGATATGGGTGGCATGGGCGGAATGGGTGGCATGGGCGGCATGATGTAAATCAGTCCCTAAGCACCTCGCTTATAAAAACCCAGCTTCGGCTGGGTTTTTAGCTTTAAGAGCAACAATAAAGTAGCAAATAAAATAATTCCCCCTTCTGTAAGTCAGGATTTATCCCGAAAATTCTTCTAACTAAAGTCAGACCTACAAGTGAATCACACATGGCATTTAACTTACCAGCCTTTTGTCCTCGGGTTATGTCTCCTTATATGTTAAAACACTTTTAAGCATTTTATTATTTCAAAGTAACGCGATGACAAATATAAAACAGCACATTGGTAGTATGGCTTTAGTTGTAAAAAATTATGATGACGCGATTGCATTTTACACACAAAAACTGAGTTTTTATTTGGTTGAAGATACTGATCTTGGCAATGGTAAGCGTTGGGTATTAGTGTCACCACCCAACTCCAATGGCACTAACCTATTACTCGCTAAAGCAAGTACACCAGAGCAATTAGAAGCTATTGGTAACCAAACGGGTGGCCGTGTGTTTTTATTTTTACACACTAATGATTTTTGGCGTGATTATAAAACGATGCAAAAAAATGGCATTAGATTCAACGAGCAGCCGCGCGAAGAAGCCTACGGTACTGTAGTGGTATTTGAAGATTTGTACGGTAATAAGTGGGATTTGTTGCAGTTGGTTTAAAAACGAGTTTAATTGTCGCGATAAATCATGACCCACATGACATTAATGCACCTATTGACTTGATATTGTTCAATTAACTCTCATTAACTTTGTACTAGTGGCCATATTGACAACAAATGAATGTATTAGATAGGGTACGCTTGGTGCGTTACTGCTACATTGATTTGTAGTCACCTTACTGTTACTTATTACAGTGTGGGCCATGATTAAAATTCTGGCCTCGGGTAAAACAATGTCACGGGGTACATTTTAATTTTTGGCTTTCTTCCCGCTGATTTCGTTATTCCCGATCCCACCACCTCAATTTGAGAATGTACAAAAAGCAAAGCAAGAACAGCGTAAGCGCAAAGAAGATTCTGGTGATCCCCCGGATAATGAATGAATTAATATAATAATTAAAATACAGGGTTTTATAGTGCAACAAAATATTGAATCAAGATTATTAATGAGTGCTACGGTTATCGCCTTTGCGGCAGCTGTATGGCACTTATTGTGCATTTGGGGTGGGCCAAGTTGGTTTGCTTTTGCCCGTGCCCCGGAACAATTAATTGCGTCATCGAAGCAGGGAACACTTCTTGCACCATTGGGGGCGATTGTTGTTGCGGGGTTGATGTTTACTTGTTCGGCATTTGCCTTGTCTGCTTTAAAAATACTACCTAAACTGCCTTTTACGACAGTGGCTTTATTTGTCATTGCTACAGTGGGTATAGTGCGAGGTTTAATCGCAATACCTATGTTTATAACAGAGCAAGGGGCTGATACCTGGCAAATTGTGGCAAGCTCAGTCTGGTTTTATACAGGGCTGTGTTTTTTCATTGGTGCTAAACAATACAAATCCACCCACAAAGAGTATAAAACCAAAATGATTGTACTGTCTTTTTACAATGAGTTTAGAGAGAAGTTTCCAGACATAGCCCTTAAAACAGATCAACATTACATTAAACAATGGGGAGAGTTAGAGCCTGAATTTATTTACACATGGTTCGAATGCGTTGCAAGTGTCGTCAATAATGAGATGTATAATAAATCCGATGCAGCCGTATATACTGGCCTATTTGAGTATCTCAGCAGTCAATTCCAATTTGCAGGTAAAGAGATACGTGAATATATTGATGTTGGGATCATTGAGAATCTTTTTTGGCAGGTAACACCTATTAATGCTGCGCCATATTGGCAAGTATTACCTAATGATCTCAAAACTCTTTACGTAAATTTTCACCAGCAAACACCTATTTAACCGATCAAATGTTAGCTGTTTGCCACGCTATAGCAAAATGATTTTTTGGGATGCTAAAAGTACTGTAGCTAACGGAGAAATTAAACTCAGTCAGCGCATTGTTCTCTAGCATCTGGCAAAGCATATCACCTAAAATAGGTATAAATTTACCCGCCCAACCTGCGGTATACGTCACTATATTTTTATTATTAGGTATATAATCCGGCATGTAATCAAGAAAAAACTCTGCTTTTTTTTGCCCTTTTTTCAATGGTGAATCACACAATGCTATTAAGCATGTTGTAGTAAAATACGGGGTTGGCTCCAAGCCCGGCATAAACTGTTCAACCCATGAGGACGCAATCGCTAATGATTGCTTACTTGGGGCTAACTGTCGATCATTTGGATCATAAATAATTGCATCGTCAGGAAAATTAGTCGCAACACGAATGTAGCCTGGGTTTGCCCATTCAAGTTCAGGAAAACCACACAAAAGAGAATTAGTTGCGGTTCGTGGGTCTGATTCATTCTCTGCTTGTTGAAATACAAACCAAGATGGGGTCGTTGCTACAGGGTCAACTTTCTTAAAATACGCTGATGCCATTTGCCAAATAATAATAGGCACTGACACCCCTAAACTACGTACGGTTTCGTTAATATATGCACCCGTAGTAATCGCTAGTTTTTTACATGTATAACATGTAGTAGTGATGCCTTCTTCAGCACTATGCTGGGTCGTTACTTCAACAATATCATCTGCTAATGAGGTAATCGTTTGCACATTTTCCCATTCGCGATAAGTCACACACCCAGAGTTTAACCCCGCATTAAAAAATGCTCTCTCTGTTTGCTTTATATTAATGGTGCCGCCATTTGATTGAAAAAAACCATAATACTCTTTAGGGAGTCCTTCAAAGCAGGCCTTACTTTGTATTGCGGTGGCATCTGCCAGTCTCTCATAAGGAATATTTAACGCATCCATGGTTTTTTCAGCCTCGTCGATACCGCCTTCTCGCGCATCTTTAACGCCTTTTTGACCAAACCATAAACTTCCTTCATCGCCAATTAATGGCTCGTCTGACAATGCCTGTATTTGCTGCCAATACTGCTGTGATGCTAAACATAACTCAGACATATGCTGTTGATCATACTGCAAACGAAACTGCCTAGAGTATCCGGCTGAGCTTCCTAAATCATTAAAATAGCCATGTTTTTCGATTACCAGTGTTTTAAGGCCTCGTTGCGATGCATGAAAAGCGGTCGATAACCCAACGGGGCCGCCTCCAATAACGATTAAATCGTATTGAACTGCTGTAGACATGTCTAACCTATTACTATTATTAAGTTCTAGGGGTGTTATAAAGGAATGAACTACAAAAAGATATTACGTGATATTACACCGCATTATTGGGCATTACAGTTGATTATAATTACAACAAGCTAACCATACGACGACTAAACCTAGATGTTGGGTAGTAAAACACTTTCAAAAAAATGTAGATTAGTATCATATTACGCGCCACAAACAAAAACGGCGCGCAATTTACATTGCACGCCGCTTTAAAACAACCTAACTGGGTTAGCTTATTCTGTATATGGTAAGTTACGACCGTAGAAAATTTCTTGCATCTCACGGGTTAACTTAGAACGAATTTCTTCTTCTTCATCGTCAGATAAGTCATCAGTAGACACACCAAATAAATATGTATTTAGATCTGTTTCTTTAAGCATCATCTTTGTATGGAACAAGTTTTCTTGATACACGTTTACGTCCATCATTTGGTACGCTTCTTTGGTATCTTCCGTCATATAATTCTGAATTGAATTAATCGCATGATCAATATAATGCTTCACGCCATCTACGTCGCGGGTAAAACCACGTACGCGGTAGTCGATTGTCACCACATCTGAATCCAAACTGTGGATCAGGAAGTTCAACGCTTTAAGTGGCGAAATAATACCACAGGTCGATACTTCGATATCAGCGCGGAAAGTACAAATACCATCATCAGGATGCGCTTCAGGGTAAGTATGTACACAGATATGACTTTTATCTAAATGTGCAACTACGGTATCAGGTAACGGCCCTGGTGCTTCATCAACGTCAAATGTCTGCTGCTGCTCAATTGGTTCTTCTGAAACCAAAATAGTAACACTGGCACCTTGTGGCTCGTAATCTTGACGCGAGATATTTAAAATATTAGCGCCGATGATATCAACCACTTCACCTAAAATATCGGTTAGTCGATCCGCGTTGTACTGCTCGTCGATATATTCAATATATTCTTTACGTTGTTGCTCGGTCTTTGCGTAGCAAATATCGTAAATACTAAAGCTTAAACTTTTGGTTAAGTTGTTAAAGCCATGTAGTTTAATTTTATCGAAGGGTTTGTTCATAATAAACCAACCTATAAACTAGTGAAATCTGCCACAGCAGAATGAAAGTTCGCGGATTTTATACGAATTTCACCGCAGGAAAAAGCCTTATTTTGCCTGTTCTTGCACAACTTCGTGACTGTGGGTAATTTCTACTGTTTTATCAAGCATTAATGCAACTGAACAATACTTTTCAGCTGATAATGTAACTGCGCGTGCAAGGTGCTTCTCAGAGACATTATCCCCTGTTACTACAAAGTGTAAGTTAATCTTAGTAAAGACTCGAGGAGCTGATTCAGCACGTTCTGCGCTCAATTTAACTTGAACATCTGAGAAGTTTTGTTTCGCTTTCTTTAAAATGCTGACCACATCTACTGATGAACAGCAACCCACTGACATGAGCACCATTTCCATAGGACTTGGTGCTGCGCTATCACTGCCTGCGTCAAACACAACGTTATGCCCAGAATTAGAGCGCCCAAGATACGTATCGCCTTCAACCCATTTTACATTCGCTTGCATTTTATTACTCTCAAAGAAGTTATTTTCTTGATTGTAAGGAAGTCACAGGCAGTTGCAAATTAAAAGCGATAATCTGAGGTCGTTAAATTTTTTCAGCAACCGCGCTATCGAATAGGTTTTTAACCAACGCTGCAAACTCATCAATAAATGCATGTTGCTCTATCGTAACTTGATTACTCGTAACACTACTTAGCACTTCTTGGAGGTCGTAAACTATCCCATCCACTTCACGTACTATTTGGCTGCGTTGCTCTGTAGAAAGCGCTTTGTTTTGTTGGCATATCAGCATCACATTTTCAGCGATGTCATCCTCTATCAACGCCATAATCGTTGGTGCACCTGGTTTTATCTCGCCAGGCTTCTCAAATAAAGCTAAGTTTTGAGTAAGATACATGATGAGGTCATCATACCCTTGCCTATCTAAAACCATAATTCTCTTCACCTAATAAAATACGACTCTATTGATTTAAGCAGAAAGCGCATTTAAATGCTACCTTTGCTCAAGAAGCAATACAAAAAAAGCAGCCAAGGCTGCTTTTTCAATTCTTTATTGCTATTTTTATTAATAGTAATTAGTCAATTTTTAAACCTGGGCTTAATGTTGCTGGCATGGCTACTTTTTCAAGCTCAACGGAGGCAACTGGGTATGCACAATAATCTGCCGCATAGTATGCACTTGCGCGGTGATTACCTGATGCGCCAATGCCACCAAACGGTGCGGCACTTGATGCACCTGTGATTGGGCGGTTCCAGTTAACAATACCCGCGCGAATACGACGTAAAAAGTGGTCGTAATCTGCAGCGTTATCGCTCAGTAAGCCTGCTGATAAACCAAAGCTTGTATCGTTAGCTTTATCAATTGCTTGATCAAAGTCAGTAAAGCGGAATACTTTTAACAGTGGCCCAAAATGCTCTTCATCTGGGAAGTTAGCAACATCAGTACATTCAATAATGCCTGGAGTAACAAAACCCGTGTTGGCAGTGTGAGTAAGCTCAACTAACATCTTTGCACCAAGTTCAACTAACTGCTGTTGTGCTGTAACCATTCCTGCGGCTGCCACTGATGAAATCATCGACCCCATAAATGGCTGGTCTGCGTCATCGTAGTTACCGACTTTAATCGCTTTAGTGGCAGTAATTAAACCGGCTAAAATTATATCGCCTTGCTCGCCTGCAGGTAAAAACAGTTTACGTGCACACGTACAACGTTGACCACTTGAAATAAATGCTGATTGAATAATATCGTGGATCACTGCTTTAGTATCTGCAACATCAGTAATGATAAGCGGATTATTACCCCCCATCTCTAATGCTAGGATCTTACCTGGCTGACCTGCAAACTGCTCATGTAAAATATGACCCGTGCGTGATGAGCCTGTAAAGAATAAGCCATCAATGCCTTTGTGCGCGGCTAATGCTTTACCTGTTTCTACTTCACCTTGAACAAGGTTAATAACACCGGCTGGTAAACCTGCTTTTTCCCAAAGCTTAAGTGTTAGCTCTGCAACAGCGGGCGTTAGCTCTGATGGCTTAAATACCACTGTATTACCAGCTAAAAGTGCAGGCACAATGTGGCCATTAGGCAAATGACCTGGAAAGTTATACGGGCCAAATACAGCAACAACGCCATGTGGCTTATGACGGATCATCGCACGGCCTTGCGGCATTGGGTTTTCAACATCACCAGTGCGTTCTAGAAGGGCTTTTTCAGAAATTGCAATTTTACCAACCATAGCACCCGCTTCAGTGCGAGTTTCCCATAATGGTTTACCCGTTTCTTGTGCGATTGCGACAGCTAATTCTTCACTGTGTGCTTTAAGTGTTTCAGCAAACGTTTTTACAATAGCTAAGCGCTCTGCGAATGTCTTATCAGCCCAGCTGTAAAAAGCGTCGCGTGCAGCATTAACAGCTGTATCAACTTGTTCAGCTGTTGCTGAATTTGCTTGCCAAATAACGGTGTTATTTGCTGGGTTTACTGAACTAAATGCTTCGCCTTGGCCTTGTGACCATTGACCATTAATAAATTGTGCAGGATGAGTCATATACTTTCTCCTAAATTATAAACTTGTTGCTGTGACAGTATCGCCAGCTTGAAGGTGCAATGCGTCAGCGATTTCTTGTGACAAGATAATCTCTGGGTTTTTCGCATCAAACGTTAGCTCTGCTACGGTTGCTCTAAAATCATTGAGTTTTTCGTTTGCTAGCATTACCGATGTCTCGCCACTATTTTCACCAATTTTAACGGTAAAGTTTTTGGCGTTACGTACTGTCGCTATATTATCTACTTTTGCTTCAACGGTCGGACCTGCATCAAAGATGTCAACGTAACCGTTAAAGGTAAAGCCTTCACTTTTAAGTAATGAAATTGCGGGGCGTGTATTATCATGTACTTGACCAATAACCGCCTGTGCATCTTTACTTAAAAGATTGACGTAAATTGGGTATTTTGGCATTAACTCAGCAATAAATACTTTTTGGCCTATACCGGTTAGATAATCGGCAGTTGGGAAGTCCATAGAGAAAAAATGCTCTTCTAACCATTGCCAAAAAGGGCTGTCGCCATTTTCATTTGATACACCGCGCATTTCTGCAATCACGGTTTCAGCAAAGCGCTCTCTATGCTGTTTAATAAACATAAAACGGGCTTTTGAAAGTAGCTTGCCGTTGTTGTTTTTACGGTAGCCATCTTTTAAAAATAAAGTGCAAAGCTCTGTAGCGCCTGTGTAATCATTACATAGCGTTAAAATATCAACCGCTTTATACACATTAAGCGTACGCGATGAATGAATTGCTTTGCTTAAATGGTAATGATAAAACGCATCATCTAAACCAACTGCGGCTTCAATGGCTGAGGTTCCGACCACTTCACCTGTTTCGCTATCTTCAAGAACAAACAAGTAACCTTCGTCACCCGGTTGAGATGCACTTTTTGCAAATGAGCTTACTGAATGGTCAATTTTCTTTTGTAATAACGCTTCGTTATTAGGCAAAGAGGTAAAACCATGCCCTGATTCATGGGCAATTTTCAA
The DNA here is from genome assembly GCF_013002825.1 of Pseudoalteromonas sp. NEC-BIFX-2020_002. Classification (NCBI taxonomy): domain Bacteria; kingdom Pseudomonadati; phylum Pseudomonadota; class Gammaproteobacteria; order Alteromonadales; family Pseudoalteromonadaceae; genus Pseudoalteromonas; species Pseudoalteromonas sp. NEC-BIFX-2020_002. The sequence continues at coordinate 57,823 of NZ_JABEPJ010000012.1, read as the reverse complement.
TAAAGCTGGGTAATCACATTGCTGGATTGGGCGAAGAATCATCATGAGTCCGCTTGCTCCCTTATAAATAACGGTAAAATAGAAGATCAGGGCAAGCTTGCTACTTGCCCTTAAATAATGAGAACGCTAGATTAACCGTTCACAACTTTAGCTACTGCTTTTTCAAAGCGTGCCATACCTTCGCGAATATCCGCTTCAGGAATTACTAATGATGGGGTAAAACGTACAACATCAGCACCCGCAACTAACGACATTACGCCTTCACTTGTGCCCGCGACTAAAAATTCTTTAGCGCGACCTTTAAATTGTTCGTTAACAACAGCACCAATAAGCAAACCTTTACCACGAATTTCAGAGAATACGTTGTATTTATCGTTGATTGCCGTTAGTAATTCACGGAATAACGCTTCTTTCGCTTTCACGCCGGCAAGTACTTCTGATGTGTTAACAGTATCAAATGCTGCTTCACCAACGGCACACGCTAATGGGTTGCCGCCATAAGTAGAACCATGAGTTCCCACTTTAAGATGCTTAGCAATTTCAGTCGTTGTGATCATCGCGCCGATTGGAAAACCGCCACCAAGCGCTTTAGCTGTTGTTAAAATATCAGGTGTTACATCCAAACCTTGGTATGCGTATAAATCACCAGTACGGCCAACACCGGTTTGTACTTCATCAAAAATAAGCAACGCATTGTGCTTAGTACATAACTCACGAACGCCTTTAGCAAATTCATCCGTTGGTGAAATAATGCCGCCTTCGCCTTGCAAAGGTTCCATCATTACTGCGCATGTTTTATCTGAGATAAGCGCTTCAAATGCCGCTAAATCATTGTAATCACAATGTACGATATCGCCTGGTTTTGGACCAAAACCGTCAGAATAAGCAGCTTGACCACCTACTGTTACGGTAAAAAATGTACGGCCATGGAAGCCTTTGTTAAATGCGATGATTTGTGATTTTTCGGCACCAAAGTTTTCAAGTGCTAAACGACGCGCAAGTTTAAGGGCTGCTTCGTTTGCTTCTGCACCAGAGTTGGCAAAATATACTTTTTCAGCAAATGTCGCATCTACTAACTTTTTAGCTAAGCGCAGTGCTGGCTCATTCGTCATAACATTTGATAAATGCCAGATCTTCTCACCCTGCTCTTTTAATGCTTTAACTAATGCAGGATGACAATGGCCTAGACAATTAACAGCGATACCACCGGCAAAATCGATATATTCACGGTCTTGCTGATCCCATACGCGTGAGCCTTCGCCACGAACTGGAATAATGCTTGAAGGTGCGTAGTTAGGAACCATTACTTGATCAAATAAATCGCGATTAACTGTCATTTTATATCCTCTTAATTGTGAGCACACAGAGAGTGTGAATATCGAAATGATGGTATAAAATACCATTCTCTTTGGCGTAGATGAGCATAGCTTAAATTGCCAAAAAATACTCTCTGGTTCAATTTTCAGACACGCATTATTTCAGAATTTTAGTCATCTGTCTCTTAGAATACTTTCATACAGCCCTTGTAAATAAAGGGTTTGAGATATTATTTCAGAGATAGTGAATAACTATTTGAAAAAGAAAATCACAGTAAATTTGTTCTAAATTGCAGCCTATAACATGCCCAGCAGAGCTATTGAACTAAAATACAGCGCTACTGGTGAGCTTAATGATGAATGAATAGTCGCAAAAAAAATTAACAATTATTTTATAAAACTAGTCAATTTTAATATGAAAGTGTTGAAAATTAGTTTTTTCGAGTAGATTTAGCTCAGATTGCGTAAAGTTGAGGTGCTTTAGCCAAACAGTTTTTTCATCAGCTTCGATCAGTTGATGCTCTTCCAGAGTGATATATTGTGAATAGCAGCGAGCCTTCTGCATTAATACCGTTAATGGCAATAAAGATTCGCCTTTAGGAAGCGGTGCCGTTAGTTGCTCCATTACTGTATTAAAAGGCAAATAACGAAATGACATTTTCTCAATCACTTTTGCAGTTACTTTTAATGCATGCTGGCTGAGTAGCGTGCTTAAAAACAACGGATCTGGTTTAAGTTCCAGTAAAGCCGTATGTAAGTCTTTATGTTGCTCTTCGCGCGCGATAGACACTTTACGCTGCCAAACAAGTTCAAAAGTTCGTAAGTAAAGCCTAACTAAAGCAATTTTACCCACATCTAATAGCATCCCCAGCGTGAAAGCATGCATTTCATTCATACCATTTACCTTAGCCAACTCTTGTGCAGCAATAGCGCAGGCCATCGAGTTATCACGTAAGCGACGCTTTAATAATGGGAAAGGTTCAGTACTGTGTGGCATCCAGTGGCGTACCGCAAAGGTGGGGACTACAAACTGCAAGTTATCTAAGCCAATATAACGCAGCGCCAAAGATGGGTTATCAACTTTTACTGATGTGTGCTTATTACGCTGCTTACGGTAATAAGGCAGATTCACAAAAGAGACCAGTTCTCGACCTAACCAACTTAAATCATTTACTAGGGGCTCTAAACGCCCTACCGACGCAGATTTAACGGCTAAAACTTCTAAAATTGCAGGAACGTTATCCTCTATACCTATTGTTTCATGCAATACCGTGTCTATATCTGCCAATTGTTTATTCATGGCGGTTTCGATCACTTGATGTAATTGCTGGCTTGCTTGAGCGCGATACTTATGATGAGCCGTACTGGATTTTTGTCGCTTTTTTTGCGCAGCCATTTCAACTTCAAGTAAAGTGCGCTGCTTCATTGGCGCGCCATAATCAATTTCTAAAGTATGAATATAGCCGATTTGACGTTGCGCAAAACTGTGACCAAGCAGCAGATCATGAGCTCGCTGTTCAAGTACTTTTGCCGTTCTGTGTTCGCGCATTTCATCAGTCATTCATTAATATCTTTCTTTAAGTAAAATCAAACCAGTTTAAGCCTAGAACCGAGTTATAAAGTTGGCAAGTAATTCAAGCCCCTGCTCCGTTAATATTGCTTCAGGGTGGAACTGTACCCCTTCTAACGCTAAGCTTTTATGCACTAAGCCCATAATCTCATCAAACTGACCATCGCTGGTCTGACTCCATGCAGTGATCGATAGCTCAGCAGGCACACTGTTTTTTTCGACAACTAACGAATGATAACGACACACCGTTAGTGGATTAGCCAATCCTTTAAACACGCCTTCTCCTGTATGGCAAATAGCAGAAGTTTTACCATGCATCACTTGCTTTGCTTTTACCACTTTAGCACCCAATGCTTGTGCAATTGTTTGATGGCCTAAACATATTCCTAATATAGGAAAATCACCTTTCAATTTGTCAACAACATCTAATGAGATACCAGCCTGATCGGGTGTACATGGCCCAGGAGATAACACTATATGTTGAGGGTTCAACTGTGCAATTTGGCTTACGGTGATTTCATCATTACGCTTTACTAACACATCCTGATCTAAACGCTGAAAGTATTGCACTAGGTTATAGGTAAACGAATCGTAGTTATCGATCATTAACAACATCTGGTTAGTAACTCATTTGTATTTAGTAGCTAAAAAGCAATATGATAATTCGCCCGCATTCTAACTCAATCAAAAAGAACTTTCAGTTAATTGTCGATTGAAAACATCATGCAGATGCAAAATTAACTTTTCATTTTGTTCATATTATCCTTTTACCGATACTAACCTTGATAAAAACACACAATAAAACCTTATCTTGCATCATAACCTTTAACGATAAACTATTGATTATAAATAAATTTAAAATCTAAAACCTTATAATTAAATTGCTCATATCTAGATAAGCGACTTATTCCCTATCACCCCTTAATATTCACTCATCGCTACCGCTTAGCGATAACATTTTTTAACTTAACATTACTTACCACATCACATATTGGTAGTAATACAGACTAAATAATAAAGGAATAAATCATGAAATCATTTACTAAAATCGCAACAAAAACCGTTTTAGCAAGTACGCTTGCAGCAACTTTATTTAGTGTAAACGCAGCAGAGAATGACATTGAAACACACACTATTACTCCTGTAACAGCCTCAGTACAAGTAAAGGAAGTAACAACAGTTGAATATGATTTCACGAGTGACTTTAACGCTTCAATTGAAAACCAATTAAATCAAATTGATGCTGCAATCAACAAAAAGATTGATAGTTCAATTCAAAAAATAAACCAAACAATTGCAGAAAAATTAGCAAGCTTGTTTAATTAATATCGTTTTTAATCACCAAACAATAAGGAATGAGGGATGTTCAATTTTCGCAAAAATTTATTAAATAAAAGCCTACTTATAGGCTGCTCTTTGCTAACTTTAAGTGCCGCCGCCCAAACTTCTGTTTGGCAAGTTAAGAAAGGTGAAGATACAGTGTATATCGGCGGCACTTTACATATTTTACCTAGCAGCCAAATGCCACTGCCTGCTGAGTTTGAATTTGCTTATCAGCAAAGCGATACCGTTATTTTAGAAGCTAAAATGCCTGATCCAACGGATGCTCAAGCACAAATGAATATGATACAAACATTGTCATATAAAAATGATGAAACGCTCAGTGAAAAGCTGACGCCACAAGTAAAGAAGGAACTTGAAGCTAAACTGGCACAATTTGGTACTAGTTTGAATGAGCTTAATAGCTTTAGACCATTTATGGTCAGTGTTGTTTTAATGTCAATGGAGCTACAAAAGCAAAGTTTAATTGGTGAAGGTGTCGATGCGTATTTTGCAAAACGGGCTAGTGCTGATAATAAACCACAGCAGTATTTAGAAGATATTGCATTCCAGCTGCGGTTATTTAAAGAAATGGGTGAAAACAACGAGAATAAATTCATTCAATCTAACTTAGACCAACTCAATGATTACAGCACTTTATTTAATAGCATGATGAAAGCGTGGCGCAGCGGCGATACTGAGTTGCTCAATGAATTAGTGGTATTACCTTTACTCAAAGATGATCCTGATACATTCAAAAAGCTTTTAAAAGATCGCAATTACAATTGGTTACCTAAAGTAGAAGCCATGTTTGGTAATGAGCAACAAGAGCTCGTCCTTGTAGGAGCAGCGCACTTGGTTGGTGAGCATAACTTACTATCGCTATTAACAGAGCAAGGCTACACAATTACTCAGCTAGATATCGCAGGTCAACAATAATGAATAGAACAGATAAACAGGCAATTTCTATGCTCACTATTTTTGCAACTTTAATGCTGGCGAGCATAGTGCTACCTAGCCAAGCAGCCACTGTGGACGCAACGACTGTTAATGCAAGTAGTGAAGTACTAACCACACTGCCCGCCGCCCAACAATGCCTTATTGGCAGTGATATTTTCTTACAGTGATGCAACCAACCAATACGCTGAAGCGCAACCACTTCAGCGTATTACTTATCGACTAAATGATCCGTTAACGCTGCTTTTTCATTTTGCGATAATGGGGTAGAACTTTTATTTATAAAATCATATCGCACCATGACTGTTTTCCCTACTGCACAGCATTTACCTTGCTGATATGCCTCTTGACGAATAACAAATGAGCTTGAACCAATATGTTCAACGGTTGATTTTACTTCAACCTCATGACCATAAAATAATTCCCCCAAAAAACTCACCTCTACTTTAGCTATGATCAATTTCCAATCATGTGGATTGAGATCTGGCGTAAAAAATCTAAAAATAGGTGCCCGCGTGGCTTCAAACCATACGGGGAGTACGGTATTGTTAATGTGTCCGAGCACATCTGTTTCACTAAAGCGCGGCATAATTTTTTCAATAAACATAATAATCCAATAATAATTATATAAAGGCAGCCCATGACGGACTTTATTCGCGTTTACGATAACGCCCTGAGCAAAGATTTTTGCAATAACTTTATTACTGAGTTTGAACAAAGCCCGCATCTTAAGCAAGGGATGACATCGGGCGGTATCGATTTAAATAAAAAAGACAGCCATGACTTACACCTCAGTAACTACCCTGAATACACCGAACAACTAAAACACATTCAACAAACAACGGCCGGTTACGTATTTAAATACCTTGAAGAACATATTTTTATGATGATAGGTGCATTTGGTTTAAAAGTGTATCATCCAAAAACTGGCGTACCCACTGACTTGACGCAAGCGAACTTTGAAGAAGTGGGAAAACCTCAGCTACCACTACTTGTCCAGCAAATTTTTCGCTTAGGTAATATCCAAGCACAAAAATATCAAATCAATAAAGGTGGCTACCCATATTGGCACAGTGAAGTATACCCTCAGACTGGCCATAATGAGGCTTTGCATCGCGTACTGTTATTTATGTTTTATTTAAATGACGTGCAAGAAGGTGGTGAAACTGAGTTTTACTATCAAGAACGTAAAATATCACCAAAACAAGGTACCATGGTGATTGCTCCTGGTTACTTTACCCATACACATAGAGGGAATAAACCCATTTCAAATGATAAATATATTCTCACATCGTGGGTGTTGTTTAACCGCGCCGAGCAAATATATGGGCAACCACAATCGTAAGCAGTAAGCGGTAAGCGGTAAGCGGTAAGCGGTAAGCCAAAAAGTTTGAGTGTTGCCAATTATTATGCCAACACTTAAACAGGACTCGGGCAGCTTAAAACTTATAGCTTATAGCTTATAGCTTATAGCTTAAAACTTACAGCTTATGACTTATAGCTCTAAAGTAATTGATCAAACAAATCAAACAACTTATCTAGCTCTTCGATGGTGTTGTAATGCATACAACCGATGCGCACAACACCACCGGAATCTAATACACCTAACTGCTTACATAAGCCTTGTGCATAGAAATTACCATCCCATACACAAATATGCTGCTTACCTAAAAATTCGGACACTTCACGTGGTGCGAGTCCTTCAAAGGTTAAAGCAAAAGTGGGAGTGCGCTCAGCTAAGCGATCTAAATCATCAATTCCAAACAGCTTAATATTAGGGTAATTAACTAAGCGGGTTAGGAAGTACTCACTTAATGCCATTTCGTGCTGTTTTGTTTTAGTAAATGCCACGGCCAATTTTTCACGGCGTGGGTGGCTGTCATCTAATTCACTTATTGCAGCAATGTATTCCACTGCAGCAATCAAACCTGCGAGTGCTTCAAAATTTTGCGTGCCCGTTTCCCAGCGACCTGGGATCACGTCTTTTGCTGGCTCTACTTTATAAGGCGTAAACCCTTCTAAGTGTTCGCGCTTACCGTAAACCATACCTAAGTGTGGGCCAAAAAATTTATAAGCTGAACAGGCTAAAAAATCACAATCTAAGGCTTGAGTATCAATCAGTTCATGCGGCGCATAATGCACGGCATCTACATACACCAATGCACCTACAGCGTGTGCAAGCTCAACAATGCGCTTAATATCGTTAATAGAGCCGGTTGTATTTGATGCATAGGTCACAGCAACTAACTTAGTATTGTTGTTTAGTAAGCTTTCAAAATGCGCTAAATCTAAACTGCAATCAGCTTCGTTAATAAGGGCGGTATTAACTTTAACACCTTTATCTTCTGCTGCTTGCTGCCATGATGATACATTTGAGAAGTGATCTGCATTAGTAACAATGATCTCATCACTTGCTTGCCAGTCCCGTGAAATCGCGCGGCTAAAACTAAACGTTAGACTCGTCATATTTGCGCCAAATACGATTTGATCGCTCGATGGCGCATTGAGTAAATCAGCAGCCGCTTGACGAGCATTAGTCATTAGTTCAACGGTTTTATCGCTTGAGAAAAAAGCACCACCTAAATTAGAGTTGTAATAACCTAAATAAGCCGACATGGCGCTTAATACTGATTGCGGGACTTGCGAGCCACCAGGGCCATCTAAAAATATGGGCGACTTTCCTGCTACTTGCTGCATTAATGCTGGAAATTGACGTCGTAGTTTAGTTAAATTCATCGTTATTCCTTAAGCCGTCAACACAAAACAATCAAGGTAGCCTGCTTTACTCGCATCAATTTTATTCATTGGAGTCGCGTTGTGCCACACTTCACGGTCATTAATAAGCGCAAACATACCGTCTTTAATTTCCATTTTGAAACACGGCTCAGCTTGTTTGTTTTCATACACAAGTAGCTCGCCACCTTCTAAATTCTCATGTGAGACACCACAAATACACACATGGTCAAAACCATCTTGATGAATACCTTCGGGCGCTGGCGGTGTGTTGCTTTCAATTGCAAGCATGCGAAATTGATGAATTTCAATATCACGTTCTTCGCTTATACCTGTAATAGCACGAAACTCATTCACGATGCTTTTCATACCATTGCTTGCTAATAAGCTCGGCTCTAGATTTTCATAAGTGCGCTCTACATTACCTTGAAAAGTATTAATTGAATCATCTTGTACAAATGCTTTTGCAGCTTGTAATACTAGTTCATCATTTTGGACTTTAATCACTGAATAACGGCGTTTACGAAACGCACCATCGGCATAAGGATTAGCTGGGAGATTAGCAAATGATGGCTTTACCGCCTCGATATGAGCTTGGTTTACAAAACGAAGTTGTAGGAGGTTTTGGTTGTTTAATGCTGTCATAAAGATCTCGCCTAAAAATAAGAGGATTAACCCATAGAATAATGCGAGGATTTTAATGCAAACTCAGTAGATAATTGATTTTATATCGACACAAAGAAAAAATAGTTAACATTAATATTGCTCTAAATAACTAAAAATCAAATTAAATAACCAAACAAATTAGACTCTCCTGAATTGGTAGCTGCAATAGTTAGATATAAGAAATAAAAAAGCCTGCAGTGCAGGCTTTTATCTAACGATTAAGTAATATTTAAACTGCTTGCTGAATGATCACTTGGTCTGCTTTTTTAGTATAAGCAGGCATGCGATGGAAATTTAAATAACGGTATGTATCTGCTGCTGTTGCATTGATTTTCGCTGCATATTCTTGATATTCATCAGCCGTTGGTAGCTTACCTAAAATAGCCGCTACTGCTGCAAGCTCAGCTGATGCCAAGAATACATTTGCGCCATTACCTAAACGATTTGGGAAGTTACGGGTAGAGGTAGAAACCACTGTGGCTTTATCTGCTACACGTGCTTGATTCCCCATACATAATGAACACCCAGGGGTTTCGATTCGTGCACCAACACGACCAAAAATACCGTAGTAGCCTTCCTCTGTGAGTTGGTCTTTATCCATCTTAGTTGGCGGAGCAACCCACAGCTGCGTGGGAATGCGACCTTCAAAGCCATCGAGTAGTTTACCCGCTGCACGAAAGTGACCAATATTAGTCATACATGAACCAATAAATACTTCGTCGATTTTCTCACCCGTAACATCTGATAATAAACGTGCATCATCAGGATCATTTGGCGCACAAAGTATGGGTTCTTTAATGTCAGTTAAATCAATTTCAAGTACGTGTTTATACTCTGCGTCTGCGTCAGCTTCCATTAGTTCAGGATTTGCTAACCAGTCTTGCATTGCTGTAATTCGACGCTCAATAGTACGCACATCGCCGTAGCCTTCAGAGATCATCCACTTAAGCATTACAATGTTAGATTCAAGATATTCAGCGATAGACTCTTTAGAAAGTTTAACCGCACAACCCGCAGCTGAACGCTCTGCCGACGCATCAGATAATTCAAACGCTTGCTCAACAGTTAAGTGCTCAACGCCTTCAATTTCTAGTACGCGACCAGAAAACTCGTTGATCTTACCTTTTTTCTCAACGGTTAATAGGCCTTCTTTAATACCGTAGTAAGGGATTGCATGTACAAGGTCACGTAACGTGATACCTGGTTGTATTTCACCTTTAAAACGAACCAAAATAGACTCTGGCATATCAAGTGGCATTACACCGGTTGCAGCTGCAAATGCAACGGCTCCTGAACCTGCGGGGAATGAAATGCCTAATGGGAAACGTGTATGTGAATCTCCGCCCGTGCCTACGGTATCTGGTAATAGCATACGGTTTAACCATGAGTGAATTACACCATCACCAGGGCGAAGAGAAACGCCTCCACGGTTCATGATAAAATCAGGGAGCGTGTGATGTGTGTTTACATCAATAGGTTTAGGGTAAGCCGATGTATGGCAGAAAGACTGCATTGTTAAATCTGCTGAGAAACCTAAACAGGCTAAATCTTTAAGTTCATCACGCGTCATTGGGCCTGTTGTATCTTGCGAACCCACAGTGGTCATTTTAGGCTCACAGTATTGACCTGGGCGAATACCTACAACGTTGCATGCTTTACCAACCATTTTTTGAGCCAAGGTAAAGCCTTTGTCAGATGCTTCCGTAACCGCAGGTACTTTAAACACATCTGTTGCACCTAAACCAAGTGATGCACGCGCTTTATCAGTTAAACCGCGACCAATAATCAGCGGAATACGACCACCTGCACGCACTTCATCTAAAATCACCTCAGATTTAAGTTCAAAAGTAGAGATAACTTCATCAGTACCGTGGCGCTTAACAACACCTTCGTATGGATAGATGTCGATTTGCTCGCCCATATTGAGTTCATCAACATTTAACTCGATTGGTAATGCGCCCGAGTCTTCCATTGTGTTGAAAAAGATTGGCGCAATTTTATTACCTAAACATACACCACCAACACGCTTGTTAGGTACAAACGGAATATCATTGCCCATAAACCAAAGCACAGAGTTAGTCGCAGATTTACGTGAAGAGCCCGTACCTACAACATCACCTACATATGCAAGTGGCAAACCTTTTGCTTTTAATTCTTCAAGTTGTGTAATGGGGCCAACTTCGCCGCCTTTATCGGGTGTGATCCCATCACGTTCAATTTTTAACATTGCTAAAGCATGCAATGGGATATCAGGACGAGACCATGCATCTGGTGCTGGCGACAAATCATCAGTATTTGTTTCACCCGTTACTTTAAATACAGTCACTGAAATTTTTTCAGCAACCGCTGGCTTAGTCATAAACCACTGTGCATTTGCCCAAGATTCGATGATTTGCTTAGCAAAAACATTACCCGCTTTTGATTTTTCTTCAACATCATAGAATGCATCAAACATTAATAATGTGTTTGCAAGGCCCTTAGCTACAATTGGCGCTAATGTTTCGTCATCAAGTAGATCAATCATTGGCGCAATATTATAGCCACCTAGCATGGTGCCTAATAATTCAGCTGCTTTTTCTTTTGATATGAGTGGTGAAATGGCTTCCTCTTTAGCAACCGCCGCTAAAAAACCAGCCTTAATGTAAGCAGCATCATCCACTCCAGGTGGCACACGATTTACTAATAAATTTAGAATAAACTCTTCCTCACCTGCAGGTGGAGTTTTTACTAATTCGATAAGATCAGCCGTTTGCTGAGCATCCAATGGCGCTGGTACGATACCTAACGCAGCACGCTCTTCGACGTGTGTACGATAATCTTGTAGCACAATATTTGCCCTCTTGGTGACGTTAAAGTAGTCAGCAGTGCGCGCTTTCACGAAACTTACCAAATACTTATAGAATTTTGACAATTAATTATAGAGCTTTTAAGTATAGATTAAAGCCCATACAGTAAAGCTAACCGCAATACCCACTATAAATAAAATGAATACAACTTAAAGAAGTCACTATTCACATGAATACCAATTGCGAATCATTATTATCAGACATAAAAAAACCCAGCACTTGGCTGGGTTTTTAAATACTATAACTATTAACGTTTAACTTTTACACGCTCAACAGTTGATACATGTGCTTCAACACGACGGTTTTCTGCGTGTGCAGCTCGTGTGTTAGCTGTATTTTTAAGACGCTCTTCACCGAAACCAACAGTAGTGATACGGTCTCTTGAGATGCCATCTTTAACTAACTCATCAGCAACATCATCTGCGCGCTTCTTAGAAAGTTTTTTGTTGTAACTTGCGTCACCCACAGCTGAAGCATGACCTTCAAGTAATACTGTTGTATCTGTATGCTCTTTTAAGAACTTTGATACTGAAGCAATATCATCGAAGTACTGTTGCTTAACCATTGCAGAATCATGCGGGAAAGTAACTAATAAGCTAGTTGTTACTTTAGTATCTTTATACAAAGTACAACCGTTAGCATCAACTGCATCAGCCATTGGTGTATTAGGGCAGTTATCATTTGCATCAGCAATATTATCGTTGTCGCTATCAGTAGGCTCTACAGCAACAGGTACTACAGCAGCAGTCACTGGCGCAGGTTTAACTGGCGCAGCTGACGAAGTTTGATTACCAAATAAGTAGCTTAAACCTAATTTACCAGCAACATCTGTGTAACCACGGTCAAGGCCTTGGTAGATAGACGTTTCAGCATTAAATGCAAAGTTATCTGTAAAGTAATGTTGGTAACCAGCACCTACGTTTGCAAAAGTAAGTTTTTCCATAACATCGATCTGTTTAAGACCGAAGATGCCATAAAATGGACCGCCGTCAATGTGGTAAAGACCATCGATACCTAAGCGATCGCCGCCCATACTTGTTTTTGTCATAGCAGGATTTGCATTTGAGATATCAAAATCCATATCAGCGTACTCAAGACGTGCACTCCAGTAATCGTTAAAACGATAACCTAGTTCAGCACCCCATCCTGTTGAATCATCAACGTTAGTACCAGCGCTGCCACGTACATTTTCCCATGAAGCATCGTAATAATCGCCAAATGCGCCAATAAAGAAACCTTCTTTCTCAGCAGCGAAACTTGAAGCGCTAGTTGCAGCTAGTGCTAATGCAATTGTAAGTGATTTTAATTTCATTGTTTTCTTCCCATTTTAACAATTAAAACTGTAGCTAAGTAGTCCTAGCTCATTAAGTGTGCCCAGAGTACCGAATCTTTTGTTAATCATTACTTAACGAAAACACTTAAATTGTATTTTTTTACAAAATAAAGTATTTATTAAAAATAAAGCGCCCTACATTATAGTTCAGATAAAAAACTTTACCTAACCTACTTAAATCTCGTACTGGATTAGTTAGTTAATAGATGACAACCATTTACAGTTGAATAACATCTTAAGGAACAAGGCCTTTTTTCACTAATCCTAGTGGTGTGCATTATATTGGTTAATTTTAAATCAACAAGTAGAAAACGCATTTATTTCATATAATAAGTAAGAAATAATCATGAAAAATTCCTTTTATCATGATAAATGCTGTAGCTTGATTATTACCTTTAATAATTAACCCATTATAGGTCCGAAATACATCTATAAATTCATCAATTTAGGTACCACAAAAGGTTTTATATTGCGCACCGCCATCGGCAGGTGGTTGTAGCCATTGTGCGTTCTCTATCATTAACTTATACGGATTTTGCAGTGCAACTAAATATGCAGCCAATACCTCACTTGAACCTTTATTCTCAAATTCTTCAATAATAGCTTCAACAATATGGTTACGTGGGATCATCATTGGGTTTGCCGCTCGCATTATCGCAAAACTATGTTGGTCGGTGCGTTTTAGCCACTTTAGTGACCACGCTTTTAGTGGCTGAGATATTACCTGCTCACCCTGCAGTGACTTGGTAAGCTCATCAAAGGTATTGGTATAATCTAATTTGTGGTCTTTTAATATCGCCAATAACTCAGCAACTAACTGCGCATCATCTGTATGGTGACCTGCAAAACCGAGTTTTTGAGCCCACATTTGCGTAAACGCTTGGTTAAACTGCTCAGCAAAACCATTTATTAATGGGCTAAGTAATTCGACGGCTTGTTCATCATCTTCGTGTATGAGTGGCAGCAAGCTCTCAGCCAAACGCGCACAATTCCAGTTAGCTATGTTAGGCTGACTGCCAAATGCGTACCGCGCTTGTCGATCAATTGAGCTAAACACAGTATCAAAATCAAATTGATTCATCATCGCACATGGGCCGTAATCAATCGTCTCACCACTTATCAGTGTATTATCTGTATTCATCACGCCATGAATAAAACCAACCCGCATCCAACTTACGACCAAAGTGATTTGCTTTTCAATAACAGCTTTTAAAAATGCTAAGTAACGATCTGACCCTGTGGATTGAATTTCAGGGTAATGGCGCGCAATTGCACTATCAGCTAATGCCTGTAACGCTGACACGTCCCCTTGAGTTGCTAAATACTGAAAAGACCCCACTCTAATATGGCTACTTGCAACACGCGTTACTATCGCACCTTGCTGTGGTGGTTGCCTATAAACCGTTTCTCCACTGGCAACCACGGCTAAACAGCGTGTAGTCGGAACACTTAAGCCATGCATTGCTTCACTCATAATGTATTCACGTATCGCAGGGCCAATAGCACAGCGCCCATCACCACCACGAGAGAATGGCGTAGCACCGGACCCTTTTAACTGAATATCCCACAGCTGTTGATGTTGATCAGATACGGCACCCAATAAATGCGCGCGGCCGTCTCCTAAGCGTGGTGAAAAATGCCCAAATTGATGCCCTGAATACCCCAATGCAACGGCCGCAACAGTGCTGTTACTGGTATTTCCGCTAAAGATGGATGCGCGCTCTGACGGACTCGCTTGAATATCGAGCTGTTTAGCTACCGCCTCATTCCAAAGTAATAAAGTTGGTGCAACAACAGGGCTAGGTAAATCAGGGACTGCAAAATCTTCTGCAATATGAGTATAGCGACTAACAAGTTTCATTGGATTCCTTAGGCTTCGGTTGTTTGTATGCCAACGCGGTTATCACCCACGCTGTATGCCACTAATAAACTCAGCACTTGGAGGCTTAAGCCACTTTGCTGCTGTAATTCATTAAAAAAGTGCTGTGCGCTATTTAGTGATTTTTTAGTTTGCAAACCACCATCAATAATTTTATGCCCACGAAGATAAGCCTCAACATCACGCGACAACAAAAAGGTATCTTTGCCTAATGCGCGCAGTGTGTACGGGCCTGTGTTACCCCCTAAACGTGCACCGTGCTTTTTAAAATACGCCCACAAACCAATTATATCGTCACTTGGCCAATCAGCCACAAACTGACTAAAACTGCCATGCTGCTGAGCAACGTCGTGAATCATATATGCATTTTCTGGAATAGTTTGTACTTTTTTAAAGTTGCGAATAATACGTTCGTCAGTTGCTTTTTGCTCTAGCATATCAGGTGGCATCATCAGTAATTTTTCTACATTAAAGTCCCAAAAAACCTCTCTAAAGCCTGTCCATTTACTATTAATAACCGACCAATAAAAGCCGCTTTGAAATACCTTACGGGTAAATTCTTCAAGCCATGCATCATCAGGCAAGCATTTTAGTTGCTTATTAGAAAGCGGCGCGTAAAGCAATTGCTCAAGCATCGCTTCACTGCCTTTACGCTGCGCTGCTCGCTGATAAATTTCCTGAAATTTTTCCATTACTGAATACCCTTAAACCGACTTTGTTTGCTAGTGTACGAAAAAAAACATTAATACGTAACCACCCTCTCGAAGCGATCGCTCAAAAGCCAACTTGACACCTAGACGGCTAAAATGCTTTAATCACTGCCATTACCCCTATTTAAGGTGTAAGTTTTTTATTTAATGAAACTTACACTGTGGGCTAGAAGAGGTGCGTTATTCAGGTAACGTATGTGAGGAGCACACACTCCAATGATCATACGTGAGGGGAATTAACGCCGAGAAGTAACATTTTTTGTGAAGGGTTACTTCGGGCGACTGGGTTGAATCCCAGCGACTGTCACCAATAACAGCGCTGCTGTTAAATTTTTTGGTGGAGAGCTTCTGGTCTTAGCATGATAAGGCCATTGCGCCCTATTATATTAAGCCCATTCGCTCTTCGGATTATATTAGTTCGAATGACTACGATGCGGCGCACTTTCACGTACCCCACAGCATACTCATCGAACACTCTATAAGTTCGTTGTAGATGAAAAACAATTTTGATTTAAACAACTATCCTTTATGGACAGCACTTGTAACGCCTTTTACTGACGCTGGCGAAGTCGACTATGCGATTCTTGATCAATTAGTTGCGCAACAGCAAGCAGCAAATAACGGCATTTTACTGCTTGGCAGCACAGGCGAAGGCCTTGCCTTAACGCTTAAAGAGCAACAAGCCATTGTTGAACATGTATGCCAATTAAATCCGACCGTACCGCTTATGGTTGCTGTTGGCGGTATGAACCTCAAACAACAAATTGCTTGGGTTGAATACTGCAATAAACTGCCTATTCACGGCTACTTACTTGGCTCTCCTCTTTACGCAAAGCCAGGCGTGATTGGTCAAACCCACTGGTTTGAAAACCTACTCGATGCCAGTGTTCATCCATGCATGCTTTATAACGTCCCAGGGCGCAGCGCTGTTGATATTCCACCTGCCGTAATTAGCAATTTAAAAAATCATAAAAATTTATGGGCGCTAAAAGAAGCCAGTGGCGACATCGCCAAGTTTGAAGGTTTTAGAAATGCCGCACCACAGTTAGCTATTTTTAGTGGTGATGACGCACTTATGCCTTACTTTGCCCAAGCGGGTGCAAAAGGTTTAGTGTCTGTTGCAGCCAATGCGTGGCCGACACAAACCCATGAATTTGTAAAACGTAGCCTTAGCGGCCAACACCCCAATTTATTTGCCGATTGGTCACAAGCGATTCAAAGCTTGTTCACCGTGGCAAATCCTATTCCCGTTAAAGTATTGATGCATTTACAAGGGCGTATTACTAGCCCGTATTTGCGCCCACCTTTAACGCACCTTGAGTTAACGCAAACTGATTGTATCAGTAATGCAAATAACACCATTTTATCTTGGCATTAAATACAGGTTTTTATAATGAGCTGGTTAGAACTATTAAATAATTTAGAATCGGGCGCCGTACGCGCAGCAACACAAGACGATAACGGCCAATGGCATGCAAACGTTGAAGTAAAAAAAGGTATTTTAGAAGCGTTTAAAAACGGCACTAATACTGAATTCGCTGGTGGTTTTGTAGATAAACATAACCTAGCACCACAAGAATTCACTGCTGAAAATGGTGTGCGTATGGTACCAGGTGGCTCAAGTGTTCGCCGCGGTGCACATGTTGCTAAAGGCACGATTATCATGCCACCAGCGTATGTAAACATTGGTGCATTTATTGACGAAGGCACTATGGTTGATAGCCACGCCTTGGTTGGTTCGTGTGCGCAAGTAGGTAAAAATGTACATTTAAGCGCTGCAGTACAATTAGGCGGCGTACTTGAGCCAATTGGCGCAAGCCCTGTAGTCGTTGAAGACGACGCATTTATTGGCGCAGGTTGTGTGATTGTTGAAGGCGTAGTCGTTAAAAAAGGCGCAGTACTTGCCCCTGGCGTACGTTTATCAGCCACTATCCCTGTATATGACTGCGTAAATGAGCGTCAGCTTGATAAAGGCGAACCTATTCCAGAATACGCGATTGTTATACCAGGTTCTCGTCCTGCATCAAACGCATGGGCACGCGAGCAAGGTTTAAGCATGTCATGCGCGTTAATCGTAAAATACCGCGACGAACAAAGCGATGCGTCATTACTTCTTGAAGAGGTTTTACGTTAATGACCTTTTTGAGCACGCCAGTTAAAACCGCCATTGATGAGTTATCAAGCCAGCTTGATACGCCATTTTTTGTGTATGACCTTGATACCCTAAACGCACACTTAGCGCGTTTAGTAACGCAAACACAGGTAAAGCTTTGGTATGCCGTTAAAGCTAATCCCCTATCTAAAGTGATTCAAAGCTTAGATAGCGCAGACTTTAACTTTGATGTTGCAAGCAAGGGCGAACTTGAGCAAGTACTTGCTCAAGGTATTAACAGCGAGCGCGTGCTCAACACCGGGCCTGCAAAGAGCCCGAAACAAATTAAACACTTTATTGAGCGCGGAGTACGCATATTTGTTGCCGAAAGCCTCAATCAAGTACGCTGGCTCAATGAGCAAGCAAGCTTACTAAACTGTCAGCTGCAAGTATTGCTGCGCGTACAATTACGCTGGCCCGAAGGCGAAAAAAACCCACTAGGTGGCGATAGCTTAACGCCGTTTGGGCTCGGTTGTGATGAATGGCAGGCGCTAAATACTCGCGACTACCCTGCGCTAAACTTTGACGGCCTGCATATTTTTCAGTGGGGCAATATGCTCAGCAGTGACAAACTCGCAGAGCTCTGGTCACAAATGATTGCGCCGCTAACGCAACTTGCCGACGACTTAGGCATTAATTTAAAAGTACTCGATTTAGGCGGTGGTTTAGGTATTCCATACACGTTAGATGCGCCCACTCTAAGCTGGGGTGCACTGATTGATGCACTTGCAAAAATTAAACGCGATGCTGGCGTAGATGAATTATGGATGGAACTTGGTCGTTATGCCGTAGGTGAGTGTGGTCATTACGCAACGCCTGTCGTTGAAAGTAAATTAAACTATGGCCAACAACAAGTGATTTTAAGCGGTGGAATAAACCACTTATTACGCCCAGCGGTAACCAGCCAAGACTTCCCTGTACGACTATTGCGTGAGTCAAACGCAACAACGCAAGCAATGAGTTTATATGGCCCACTGTGCACTGCGCTTGATTGCTTAGGCGAACACCATTTACCTAAGGATTTAAATGAACATGACTGGCTGGTATTTAGTCAGTGTGGCGCCTACGGATTTACCGAAAGCATGCCGTACTTTTTATGCCATGAATTAGCCGCCGAATACACGTTACAAAATGGCCAATTAACCTGTGTACGTCAAGCTGAAGATGCTAGCTACTACCTGAGGTAATTAATATGAGTACTACAACACCCATTAGCCAAGAAAACATTGTAGTCGGTGAAGTCGCCAATGGTTTACCGCTCACGATTCCAGTGTATCGAATTAAAGGCGATGGCAGCGGCCCTAGCGTTTACGTGCAAGCAAATATGCATGGCGCAGAAGTGCAAGGTAATGCCGTTATCTTCCAATTACTTGAGCAGCTTAAGTGCCTTAAACTCAAAGGCGATATCACTTTAGTCCCTTACGCGAATCCTATTGGTTGCAATCAAAAATCAGGGGAATTTACCCTCGGTCGCTTTGATCCAATAACGGGCACCAACTGGAACCGTATGTATCACTGCAACAGTAACTTAGCGGTGCAATTTGCCGAGCAATACGCAGATGCAGATGATCACACTTTAAAAAGCGCATTTAAAGCCGCGCTGATCGATGAAGTCGATCAGCAATTAACGGGCCCCGCGTACCGCCTAACCACAGGTAAACGCATTGCTCTTAATTTGCAAAAGCTCGCCCACCAAGCAGATATTGTTTTGGATTTACACACGGGGCCAATCTCTAGCCAGCATTTATATTGCCCTGATTATGCGAAAGCCAGCGCCAGCTACTTTAATATTCCCCATGTGTTATTTATCCCAAATGACTTTGATGGTGCAATGGACGAAGCCAGTTTTTGCCCATGGTGGCAATTAACAGACGCACTTGCCAAACAAGGTCGTGAGTTTGCCGTGCAGGTTGAAGCGTTTACCGTGGAGCTTGGTAGCCAAGAAAAAATTGATTTGAGTGCAGCATTTGATGATGCCAATAGTATTTTAAGCTATCTAAATCATAAACAAGTATTACTTGATGCACCTCACCTGCCAAAAGCGATAACTCGCTATGGCTGCAATTTAAATGACTACCTTGCCTATTACGCACCAATGGGCGGCATGGTCGAATATATTGCGCCATTGGGGGGTCACATCAAAGCGGGTGAGCCAATTGCAAAAGTACTGCGCATGGAGCGTTATTTAAGTGAGCAGCCTTTGCAAACACTCACACTTGATTGTGATGCCATCGCAATTTTGCACTTTGCATCAGCGAGTGTAAACCAAGGCACTGAACTGTATAAATTTTTTACTAACGTATTTGAGCTTTAACTTTTGTGTAAAGCTCACTCCCATCTCATTGCGTGAGAGCAATATCACCTTAGGGTAATATTGCATTGAACAAGCGGCTACGGCCGCTTTTTCTCTTTTTGCATAGTATAAAATCAATTCAAATAGATAAGTTCAGTAAAAGTTCACCATCATTAAGTTAAAAACACGGTATACTTTTAACAACACACGGTTTTTCTCAAAGGAATAATAATGACTTGGCGCTACGGGATTCTATTTACTACATTGTTGTCCAGCACTGCAATTGCACAACAAGCACAAATCGAAAAAAAGAACGAACAAAGCAGCAATATTGAACTCGTAAAGCAATGTATTTTAAATGAAGCTATTGCTGGTGATGGCAACCAAACGCTAGACCAACTTCGTAAAAAGTGTTCAGCACTTGATGAAAGTAAACAAATTACAGCACTTGATAAACGTCAAGCCCGTGAACAAGTAAGCCAGAAAAACCGCAATGTCATAACTCCGCACAAACGTAATTACATATTGCCTTTGTCATATGTATCAAACCCAAATGTACGCCCGTTTGATGGCTTAAATGAATTAACCCAAGACAGTGACGGCGAACCACTTGATAATCTTGAAGCAAAGTATCAACTATCAATCAAAGTTCCTTTATATAACGACTTTGATGATGAAGATCAGGCTGTATATTTTGGCTTTACATTGCAATCATTTTGGCAGCTTTATAACAAAGAAATCTCATCTCCATTTCGCGAAACAAATTACGAACCGGAGATCTTTTGGGTTAACTTCCTCGATCCTGAACATGTGCTTTGGGGTGATGAAATGGCAATTTCAATTGGCGCAGTACACCAATCAAATGGTCGAAGCCAACCCAACTCGCGATCATGGAACCGCATTTATGCTGATTTCATCTGGGAAAATGAAGGATTTGTTTTTAGCTTTAAACCTTGGTACCGCATTTCAGAAGAAAGAAAAGAAGACCCTATGGTAGCAAAAGGCGATGACAACCCTGATATCCATAAATATATGGGGTACTTTGAATTTTCAGGCGCATATCGCTGGAACGAACACGAATTTAGTTTTATGACCCGCAATAATTTAAATTCAGATAATCGTGGTGCTATTCAATTAGATTGGTCTTTTCCTTTATGGGGTAGGCTACGCGGCTACGGGCAATACTTTAACGGCTACGGTGAAAGTTTAATTGACTACA
The DNA here is from genome assembly GCF_013002825.1 of Pseudoalteromonas sp. NEC-BIFX-2020_002. NCBI lineage: Bacteria > Pseudomonadati > Pseudomonadota > Gammaproteobacteria > Alteromonadales > Pseudoalteromonadaceae > Pseudoalteromonas > Pseudoalteromonas sp. NEC-BIFX-2020_002. The sequence continues at coordinate 36,829 of NZ_JABEPJ010000012.1, read as the reverse complement.
ACGCAGATATAGAGCGCATCGGCATCGGTATACTCTTGACTGATCTTCTATAAGCACTATTTAAAAAGCCAAGTATTCACTTGGCTTTTTATTTAGCATATAACAGCGCTATTTTTTAATAATAAATTGCCCTTCAAATTCAGCGACCAGCACATCGCCATCGTATATTTCAACAGGCACTAAATAACTGGCTTTACCTTCACTTTCAAGCTCGGCTAGCTTTCCTTTACAGCCACTTAAATCAACACTCCCACGAGGCTCATTATTCAACGGCTTTAAATATTTAATATTAGCATCGGCCAACACTATATTACCTTCAAGCTGCGCTTCTTTAAGCGCTAAGTAAGTCGCTCCCCACCCAGTTAATGTCGCTAAGCTATAAATAGATCCTGCAAACATCGTATTGTGCAGGTTTAAATTAGCATCCAAGTCTGCACTGGTCGTGAATTGCCAATCGGTGTAGCTCTCCACTTTAATACCCATTGCATCGCTGATCGGGATCGACTCACGCCATGTATTTTGCAATACTTGAGTCCAATTTGGATGACGAAACCAGCCTGGCTCAGACGGCTTTTGCTTTATCATTTTCCAATGCTGTACATCGTCATAGGCTAAATGGGCTTTTTCTTTTAATTCGTAGCCGTGGCGCTTATAAAAATCCAATGCGCGTTCACGCGCATACAACACAAGCTCACCTGCATCTTGTGTCCATGCTAATTTTTCAAGTTCATGTAATAAGCGACTGCCAATATGCTGATTTCGATTACCTTCAGCCACGGCCATATAACGGACTTGTGCTTGTTGGTGATTATTAAAATGAAGCCGTGCAACACCTAACACTTCACCTGCTTTATTCTTTATAAAACGATGTTCAGCATCTTGCTCTAAATCATCTTGCTCAGAGCCACGCGGTTCATTCCAAGGCGCGCGCAGTACCTGCCAACGTAATTGATAATAAGCTTGCCAATCTTCGCTACTTTGTGGTGTTGTCACCTGAAACATAATCACTCCTGTTGCAATCAAGGCCGCCATAAACAACTCATTAAATTAAAACATCTACACACGCGAGCGGTTTATTTAATAAGAATGCGGTCTGTTATTATTTGCAAACTACCATACTCGATTTGATAAACACTTGGAATACGACTTTGGTTAGCCAAGAGAAATAACTATTGTTACCTGTAAAACCTAGCGGACAAGCTGGCACTTTACCTTGACTCATCTATTCTCATGTAATGGAATATTTATTAAAAGCAAACGGGACAGTAAAACAGTGTTTTGTTGAAGACTGTCACCGTATAGGGCAATTACTATATTGGCAAAAATGCGGCGCTGATTGCATTCAAGTGCGTGAGTATAAACAACTTCGTTGGTTACTCATCAACGACACACTTCAATCAGTGGTAACAACGGACGATCCCAGTCAGCTACACTTTCCTCACTTACAGCACTTGGCAAAGTTATGGCAGTCAATTCCAGTTCCACAAAGCATATTGGAGCTTGGCCTAGGCGGTGGTGCTATACATAACTATCTACGACTCACCTACCCTAATTGCAATCTAATATCGATAGAAAAAAACCCGGACATAATTCATTGCTACACACATTTTTTTGATAAAAAAAGTGACTCAAATTTACGATGTTTAGATGCTGAAATAGAGCTTGAAAGAGAGCAGGTATATGACTGGATTATACTTGATTTATTTAGCAAACTCGATGTTCCACTATTTTTATACAAGCAGCAGTTTTATCGAAAAATCTATAAAAAACTATCAAAAAATGGCTGCCTGTTTATTAACTTCCTTTCCCAACATGACTCTCAATTAAAACAACTCGAATCGATATTACTTAGTACATTTTCAATACAACCCACCATAAAGCACATCTCTGGTTATGCAAACCATATTGTACTGTTGAAAAAATAACGGTCTATTTACTCTACTTTGATTTTTGCGCCCAAAAATGTTGCGCGATACTATTTAGAGCAGTTGAATGCGTTTGTAAAGCTGCGCATTTAGCAATATTTTGCTCAGAAGATTGTAAACCGCTTTCACTATAATCCTTAATTTTTGTAACATTTTCAGTTATCTCTTCCGCAACTTTCACTTGCTGCTCAACTGAAGTCGCAACCTGAATATTAAGATCCAGAATATGATTCATCTCCGTGCTCATATACTCAATTGATGTTTTAGCTTGGGTCGTTGAATCCACACTACTCGATACGCGTTGCTGTGCTTTTTCCATTGCGGCAACAGCGGATTTTGTACCTTGATTTATCTTCTCTATTGTCTTCACAATTTCTTCTGTGGACTGATGGGTTCTATTAGCCAAAGTACGAACCTCATCTGCAACAACAGCAAAACCACGACCTTGCTCACCTGCTCTTGCAGCCTCAATTGCTGCATTTAAGGCTAATAAGTTAGTTTGTTCTGCAACCGAACGTATAACAGCAACTACATCATTAATAGCTGCACCATCTTTTTCTAATTGCTCTACAACGCTTGCTGCATTGTTAACATCATTACTTAGCTCGTTCATATTATTAACTGCTTCTTCAACCTGTAATAAACCTTGTTGAGCATACTCATGTGTCGATTTTGCTGCGCTTGATGTTGCATGTGCATTACTCGATACTTCATTAAAACTTGCAGACATTTGAGTAATTGCCGATGCCATGGAGTCTGTTTGCTGATATTGCATCGACACACGAGAATGATTTTGTGACAACTCATGCTCTAAACTATTTAATGCATCGCCCATATTCACTGATGCATCATTTATACGCCCTACAATCGCTCCAGCTTCTTTACTTAACACCTCCAGCGCCAGTAACACCTTGTTCGCTGCATTATTATTTCCCGTATAAATATAGGTAGCTAATGGATCATCTACTATCGATTGTGCTTTTTCGATTACTTTATGCCATTGCTTTGATTGCCATAATAAACTGGTCAATAATAAACACATAGGGATAAGCGGTAACCCTAGTGCACTACCTAAAGAGGCTTGAGTGAAATTAAAAATCAAAAAGGCTGTTAATAAATAACAAAATAAAACCCCACACACCATAAACATTGTCGCAGAAGCCTTCTCCCACCAAGGGATTCTAAATTCCCCTCCGCTTTGTAATTTTTTGTATAAATTTTCAGCTCTATTTTTAACGGAGTCTTTTGGCCTCACCCTAATCGACTGATATTCAATTTGACCTGTCGCTGTCTTTAAAGGGCTTGCATAAGCGTCGACCCAATAATGGTCACCATTTTTACAGCGATTTTTAACTATTCCCATCCACGATTTACCTGATTGCACACATTGCCAAAGGTCAGCAAACGCAGCAGGAGGCATATCTGGGTGACGAACAATATTATGATACTGACCAATTAAATCAGCTTCATCAAATCCAGAAATGGCTATAAAATCTTTATTTATATACTTTATTTTACTATCGGGAGATGTAATCGAGAGAATATTAACAGAGGAAGGTAACTCGATGTTCTTTTGGGTTACGGGTTCATTTTTACGCATTATTGATTCACTACCTTTGTAAACACCAATATTATTGAAGCGAGGCCCTACTCAAGCTTGCTTGCCACTTTTTAGGCTCTACGGACTTTTTATTATTGTAGTAGGGAATCAGCTAATGGGTATAAATAAGCAAAAATATATACCCAAGTCCCCAAAATATCAGTTTATGTAGGAATTAAAAGCGATGTAGGCAGGCATTGATTGTAAAGGATGGTTATTCCCTTGTTAAAATAAATAACGCAATATAAATCGTTTTAAATCAACTTTTGGCATCTTGAAGTGAGTTGGATAGAGTAGCTATATAGTGAGCAAAAAAGTCACTGGCCCGTCGTTACATAAACTCACCTGCATATCAGCAGCAAAGCGTCCTGTTGCAACGTTCAGCCCCGCAGCTTTTGCTTGGCCTACAAAGTATTCGTATAGCTCATTTGCCTGAGCAGGTGTAGCCGCAGACGAAAAGCTCGGCCGCATACCTTTTTTTGTATCTGCAGCAAGTGTAAATTGCGAAACAACCAGTAATTCGCCTTTTATATCTTTCAAGCTGAGATTCATTTTATCGTTTTCATCACTGAATATACGATAGTTACTCACTTTATGAAGTAGTTTATTTGTGGTGTCTTTATCGTCATGTTTTTCAACACCTAATAACAGTACTATTCCTTGTTTTATTTGACCTACAAGCTGATCATCTACCTCTACCTTTGCGTGTTTTACTCGCTGGATTAATCCTTGCATTTATTCCTCGTTAATTTGATATACATAAGATCGGCTGCTCGCCTTGCTGCCGCTAAATATACCTGATTATCAACACCGTGCCCAACACCATCTAAAATCAATAGTTGTGAGTTCAGGCTACTTGCAAGTCGTTGAGCAACACTAAAGCGACACACTAAATCTTGGCGTCCATGAATAAACCAAATAGGTAAATGAGATAAACAGTCGCCATGCTGCGCTATATGATTATCATCTATAAAGCAGTGATTAATAAAGTAGTGCACCATTAAACGCGCCATATTTAAACCATGCTGCGGGCAACTAAGCGTCCATTGTAGCGACTGCTTCCCTTGACTTAAAACAGCCTCCCACTGGCACCATAACTTAGCAAATCGACTGGCACTTATTTGATTCTCACTAGCCAATTGCTGTTCGTAGAACGCTAAAATACTCATTGCATCAGGTAAATCATGAGAAAACTTAGCGTATAGCTCAGGGTAAAACTGCGCACCGGCACCTTGCGAGCTGTATAACCACTCTAAATCAGCATGTGCAGCTAAAAATGTACCACGTAAAATCAACCCAAAAACATGCTCTGTATGCTTAATTGCATAAAGTAAACACAAGGTTGCCCCCCACGAAGCGCCAGATAGCAACCATTTGGTAATGCCTAGGTAAGCCCTCAAATAATCGAGATCTTTGATTAAGTCAGCCGTTTCATTCGCGATAAGGTGATGAGGAGTTGATAAACCGCAGCCTCGTTGGCTATATAAAATAATGCGGTACCGGGTTGGGTCAAAAAAGCGGCAGTTGTCAGCATGTAAGCCCACACCGGGCCCGCCATGACAAATCACAACGGGTAAACCATTGGGGTTACCGTATTCTTGCACATGTATCTGGTGTCCATCCCCCACACTCAAATGAAAATCGTGGTAGGGGGTTATGTTCGGATATAACGGCATATTGCTGGCTCCTAACAAAACACATTGCTATTTAACGGATGTTTTCCTCCTCATCAAGAATGATCTCAGGCGTATCTTCGATATCTTTTGGGCTTATGCACACGGTAAACTCAGCACCGAGCAACACCACAACCCACGACAAATACACCCAAACAAATAAGATGGGGATTGTAGCCACCGCACCATAAATAACTTCGTACGAAGGAAAGTGACTAATATAAAGTGCAAAACCTTTTTTAGTTAGCTCAAAAAGTAACGCCGCAAAAAAAGCACCCGGTATCGCAGCTCTAAACGATACTCGCGTATTAGGCACTAAAGTATAGAGCATAATAAAGCCAGCCATAGAAATTAAATAAGGCAGTAGTTTAAGTAAAAACCCACTGAATCCTGGAATCCCTTGATCAGCAAACGACACTAAAGATACTATGTATGAAGTCACACCAATACTTGCGCCTAATAACAATGGCCCTAAGCTTAATACCATCCAATAAACTGCAAACGAAATCATCATTGGGCGTTTATGTTTTATGCGCCAAATTCTGTTCAGTGTTGCGTCCACATTGCGGATCAAAAGCAGTGCTATTGCGGCTAAAAAACCGATACCGACAGCGGTCATTTGATTGGCATTACCAGCAAAAGAGCTAATATGCTCCTTAATCACATCAGAGGAAGTCGGTACAAAATTGGTGAATAAAAAATTTTCTATTTCGATTCTTGTAGATTCGAACCCCGGAAAAGCCGAAAATATTGCCACGCCAACTGCTATCAATGGCACTAAAGATAACAAAGTAACATAGGCTAAATAACCTGCATTAACAGTGATTTGGTCATCAATGCAACGATTTATATACTGCATCCACCAACCAGGTTGTTGACGTATAAACGAAGCTGCTTGCTGCCTATAGTGCGTGACCTTATCGTTCATAAAGTTAACTTTTTACAAAATAATTTTGATTATCATAGCAATCGCCCACATAATTTGCAGTATCAACGGATTTAAAAAGAGATCTCAATGAAAAAAAGTACATTTCTCAGCGCACCACTTTTAGCACTCACCCTAGCTTTATCGGGTTGCCAATCTGCCTATTACTCAGCAATGGAGTCTGTCGGTGTACATAAACGCGACATACTCGTTGATCGTGTAGAAGAGGCAAAGGAATCACAAGAGGAATCGCAAGAAGAATTTCAATCAGCATTAGAACGCTTAACCACTTTAATTAATTTTGACGGTGGCGAGTTACAAGAGGCTTATAACCAACTTAATGATGATTACGAGTCAAGCTTGAAAGCTGCTGAAGATGTAACCACCAACATCAATAAAGTTGAAGACGTTGCGGACGCGTTATTTGACGAGTGGGCAGATGAACTTGAGCAATACAAAAGTGCATCTTTAAAGCGTGAAAGTAGCAAAAAACTTAATTCGACTAAGCGCCAATTTGACCAACTACTGCGCTCAATGCGAAGTGCCGAAAGCAAAATGGAGCCAGTACTTTCATCGTTAAAAGATAATGTATTGTACTTAAAGCATAACTTAAATGCGCAGGCTGTAACCGCCATAAAAGGTGAATTTACAAACCTTAAACGCGATATTCAAATATTGATGAATGATATGAACAAGTCAATTGCTGACTCAAACAAATTTATTGAACAAATGAATAAAGCAGGATAATAATCCTAGGATCTAAAACTATTAAGCCCATTCACTGTAATGGGCTTTTTTATTGTTATTTTTTGTTACTTTTAAAATGTTTTTTAATCGGCTGTTTTTGGTACACTTTTATGCAGTTAAAATTACAAAGCGTAAATAAACAATGAAGGTATACGGTGTTGGTTTAATCATTGCTTCGTGCTTATTGGCCGCGTGTGGTACGCCCAATCAAGTGACCCAGATAACCGCACCAGATGCTGTTATTGCACAATACAAAGAGGGTGATCGTGCTGGTCGCTACCATAATGTATACCCAAAAAAGCAAAATTACCCGACCACCTGCGAAACTGACTGCTACCCTGCTCACCCCGATTTGCTGTGTGAAACGAGCGCTGAAAACTGCCAGTATCAAGGTAGGCAAACACTGCCACAGTTAAATACCAACTACACTGTCCGCTGGCTGGGTCACGCTAGTTTTTCGATCAATACCCCAAACGGTCAGCATATATTATTTGACCCTGTAAAAGCGCAGTTTGATTCCCCCGTTGATATCGCATTTAAACTTACAGGAGGCATCTACCGTCAGCCTGGCGCTTGGTTAAATGAGCAAGAGTTAGCCAATATTGATGCCGTTATGTATTCACATATCCATTATGATCATTTCAATAAAGCCGATATAGAACTCATAGGTAATAAGCCCTATTACTTAACGCCACTTGGTATGGCGGATAACTTTCCTACAGGTGGTTTTAACATCAGCGAAATGCCGTGGTACTCAAAAACCAATATTGATGATTTAACGATCCACGCAGTGCCAGCTCATCATTTTAGCAATAGAGTACTTATTCCCTACATCTACGATGATGACAATAAAGACTCATGGAATGGCTGGTTGCTAGAACAAAATGGTAAAACTTTATTTTTTGCAGGCGACACGGGCTATTCAAAACACTTTCAAGACATTCAGCAAAAATATGGCGATATTGATGTATGCCTAATACCCATCGCTTCTTACTATCATAAAGAAAACGGCAAATGGTATCGCTATGTCCATACCACACCGGAAGACGCGCTAAACGCAGCACAAGAGCTTAATTGTAAAGTTATGATACCGTGGGGCTATGGCAACTCAAGTTGGCAGATGGGCGATCACAGCAGCCATTCTGCGTTACTGCGTTTATTGCATATGTATAAAAAAATGGATTCACAAGTACCGCTATATATTCTTAATGAAGGTGAAAGTGTGCAATTGTAGTCATTAACAAGCTGTAGAGCATTCGACGATATTACTGAGCGAATCAGACAATGTACGTTTTAGCGAAACCACTTAACTTTTCAACGAGGGAAACGACTGCAATGTTTGTCGATTATATTGATACACCGCTAGGGTGTGTTGAATTTAAAGCATCAGATAAAGGCATTACTCAAGTTATATTTTCTGGGGAAATAAAAACCCACGTCATAGCCAGCGATATAACAACTGAGTGTAAAAAACAGTTACATGAGTATTTCGCAAAAGCACGCAAAGAATTTGACCTGCCCCTTGATCCTAAAGGAACAGATTTTCAAAAATCAGTGTGGTGCTGCTTATCAAACATTCCCTATGGTGAAGTCGTCACGTATTTAGACATCGCTAAAATGGTGAATAAGCCCAAAGGCTCTCAGGCCGTTGGCGGCGCTAATGGCCGAAATCCTATTAGCTTAATTGTACCGTGCCATAGAGTGATAGGCAGTAATGGCTCACTCACAGGCTATGCAGGAGGAATTGAGCGTAAATTGTGGTTACTCAGCCATGAAGGCTTTGAAGTTAAGCCATCAAAAGAAAGCCAACAACTCGACATTCAAAATGTGATTCATTCACGACAAGCCAAAACCGAGTTTTTAGCTTAACCTCTGCCCTGTTATTATTCACCTTGAAATTACTGAGTTACTTAAACTGTAGGTCGAGATTTATCCCGAAAAAGTAATTACGTTAGCGCCTGCGCGAGGTAAATTCCCACCTATGGTGTTAGCTTTAGTGTCTAAATCTGTTTTAGGTAAAGCTTTATGTGGTTGTCTTTCACCTACACCAATCTACCCAACCACGCTTGTTCTAATCTGACCGCTTATAGCTTACAACTCTTGTTTTCACCCACTAAAAAGCCGCTGTATCTTACAATACAGCGGCTTTTGAAATCATTATTCTAAATTAATAGATTATGACTTAGGTGCACGACCCGCACGTTTACGTTCGTTTTCTGTAAGGTGACGCTTACGGATACGAATGTTTAGTGGTGTAACTTCAACTAGCTCGTCATCATCGATGAACTCAAGCGCTTGCTCAAGTGAGTAGTTAAGGTGCGGAGAAAGCGTTTGCGCTTCATCTGTACCAGATGCACGTACGTTAGTTAACTGCTTGCCTTTAAGGGCGTTAACTGTAAGGTCGTTATCGCGGTTATGAATACCGATAACCATACCTTCGTATACTTCAACACCGTGACCGATGAATAAACGGCCGCGTTCTTGTAAGTTGAATAATGCGTTAGTAAGTGCTTTACCCGTTGCATTTGCAATCATTACGCCGTTCTTACGAACACCGATGTCGCCACCTTTGTGAGGACCGTAATGATCAAACGTATGGTACATAAGACCAGAACCCGATGTAAGCGTCATGAAATCAGTTTGGAAACCAATTAAACCACGGCTAGGGATCATGAAATCTAAACGCATACGGCCTTTGCCATCTGGAGTCATGTTAGTAAGTTCACCTTTACGTAGGCCAACTTGTTCCATAACAGAACCCTGATGCTCGTCTTGACAGTCAATAGTTACTGTTTCATACGGTTCTTCTAGAACGCCATCAACAGTACGTAAGATAACTTCTGGACGAGAAACAGAAAGCTCGTAACCTTCACGACGCATGTTCTCGATTAAGATACCTAGGTGTAATTCACCACGACCAGAAACACGGAAGCTATCTGGGCTAGCAGTATCTTCAACGCGAAGTGCTACGTTGTGTACTAATTCTTTGTCTAAACGCTCACGGATATTACGTGATGTTACAAACTTACCTTCTTTACCACAGAAAGGTGAGTTATTTACAGAGAATGTCATTGTTACAGTTGGCTCATCAACACTTAGTGGTGGTAATGCTTCAACGTTTCCTGGGAAACAAACTGTATCAGAAATCTTAAGCTCACCAATACCTGTTACAGTTACGATGTTACCAGCGTAAGCTCTATCAGTTTCGATACGCTCAAGACCTAGGTAGCTTTGTACTGCGCCAATTTTACCGTTACGTGTTGTGCCATCAGCACTGATAATAGTAACTTGTTGGTTAGGAGCAACAGAACCACGTTTGATACGACCAATACCAACTACGCCAACATAAGAGTTGTAATCTAGTTGAGAGATCTGCATCTGGAAGTCACCTTCAGGATCTGCATCCGGTGGTGATACTTCGTCAACGATCATCTTGAACATAGGTTCCATGTTGTCTGATGGCTCGTCTAAATCTAGTGTTGCCCAGCCGTTGATAGCTGAAGCGTAGATTACTTTAAAATCTAACTGTTCGTCAGTTGCGCCAAGGTTGTCGAATAAATCAAAGATTTGATCCATAACCCAATCAGGACGTGAACCAGGCTTATCAACTTTATTGATAACAACGATTGGCTTTAAGCCCTGTGCGAATGCCTTTTGCGTAACGAAACGCGTTTGTGGCATTGGACCTTCTTGAGCATCAACAAGTAGTAATACTGAGTCAGCCATCGAAAGTACGCGTTCAACTTCACCGCCAAAATCGGCGTGTCCTGGAGTATCTACGATATTGATATGGTAATCGTTCCATGAGATGGCTGTGTTTTTAGCCAAAATGGTAATACCACGTTCTTTCTCAATGTCGTTTGAGTCCATCACGCGCTCTTCGTTACCGCCGCGTGTTTCTAATGTACCTGATTGCTCAAGTAGTTTGTCAACCAGTGTTGTTTTACCGTGGTCAACGTGCGCGATAATCGCTATATTTCTTAACTTTTCGATGCTCATATATTCACTCAGAGAAATTGAATCTCAATGATCCTGCAGGGGCTTTACGCTCTCACCCGCGTTTTCACGAGATGTCCCAGCATTGGATTTAAAAGGGCGCATATTATCCCCTATAAATGACATGGATGAAAGTTTATCCAATATATATTTCAAAACTTTCTTAATAGTTCCAATAAGTATCTGTTTTATATATGACATTTTTATTAATTTAATTTCTGAATTAACTCTTATTTTGTACATTCATTACATTTCATGCCATATTTTGACAGTATTTTATAAGTAAGTTAGTTTTACAGCTGTGTTTATAATTCATACAAGTCGTACCAAATCCCGTTACGCACCAAAATGATCTTTTAACGCTTCATATTGGTGCAACGCAATAGGTAGCATAACGTAGAACTATAATTTTTAAACCTATAAACAAAGACTTATAAATATGGCACAGAAAACGCTTACTATAAACAAAAGCAATTATGCAGCAAAAATAAAACCCAACAGTTGGAGGACACATGTCACAATCGGTTTTAGATTTTATTAAAGAAAATGACGTTAAGTTCGTTGATTTACGCTTTACTGATACAAAAGGTAAAGAGCAACACGTTTCTATTCCTCATCACCAAGTTGATGAAGATTTCTTTGAAGACGGTAAAATGTTTGACGGTTCTTCAATTGCTGGCTGGAAAGGTATTAATGAATCAGACATGGTATTAATGCCTGTTGCTGAATCAGCTAAGCTAGACCCTTTCACAGAAGAAGCGACATTAATCTTACGTTGTGACGTCGTTGAGCCTGCAACATTACAAGGTTATGAGCGCGACCCGCGTTCAGTTGCTAAACGCGCTGAAGAGTATATGCGTTCTACAGGTATTGCTGATACAGTTTTATTTGGCCCTGAACCTGAGTTTTTCGTATTTGATGATGTTAAATACAAAACGGATATGTCTGGTTCAATGTACAAAATTGATTCTAAGCAAGCTGCTTGGAATTCAGATAAAGAATATGCAGATGGCAACACAGGTCACCGTCCTGGTGTTAAAGGCGGTTACTTCCCAGTTGCTCCAGTTGATGACTTCCAAGATTGGCGTTCAGCTACGTGTCTCGTTCTAGAAGAAATGGGCCAAGTAGTAGAAGCACATCACCACGAAGTAGCAACCGCTGGTCAAAATGAAATCGCGACTCGCTTTAATACGATGGTAATTAAAGCAGATGAAATCCAAGAGATGAAATATGTTATCCATAACATGGCTCATTTATATGGCAAAACTGCGACTTTTATGCCTAAACCAGTTGTTGGTGATAACGGTTCTGGTATGCATTGTCACCAGTCTTTAGCTAAAGACGGTGTTAACTTATTCGCAGGCGACAAGTATGGCGGCCTTTCTGAAGATGCACTTTACTACATCGGCGGTATTATCAAGCATGCTAAAGCAATCAACGCGTTTGCAAATGCGTCGACTAACTCGTACAAGCGTTTAGTACCAGGTTTTGAAGCGCCAGTTATGCTTGCATACTCTGCACGTAACCGTTCTGCATCAATTCGTATTCCAGTGGTTCCGTCTGAAAAAGGTCGTCGTATCGAAGTACGCTTCCCAGATCCAACAGCTAACCCATACCTTGCATTTTCTGCAATGTTAATGGCAGGTCTTGACGGTATCAAAAACAAGATTCACCCTGGCGATGCAATGGATAAAGATTTATACGACTTACCTGCTGAAGAAGCAGCTGAGATCCCAACTGTTGCGGCATCACTTGATGAAGCACTCTGTGCACTTAGCGCAGACCGTGAGTTCTTAACGCAAGGTAACGTATTTACTGATGACTTAATTGATGCTTACATCAAACTTAAGAGTCAGGAAGTTGAAAAGCTTAACATGACAACTCACCCAGTTGAGTTTGAAATGTACTATAGCTGCTAATAACGCTGTAGAGAAAATTATCTAATAGATAATATATATGTGTTCTCAAGGCCCGTTTTACGGGCTTTTTTTATGGTAAATTTGGTCATTATCCACTACAGTTTAATTAGTGCAAAAAATGCAGGACTGTACAGTGAAAAAAACAATTTTATTACTTTTAAGCATGTCTTTAGTTAGTATTAACAGCTACGGCGGTGACAAAAAAATCTACTCGTGGAAAGACAAACATGGCGTACTGGTATTTTCTGACAGCCCTAGAGCAGGAGCCCAAGAAATTAAATTATCAAGCCAAAATTTATCTATGCCCGCTGTTGATATTACCGTGTTAAATGAAGACAAGCCCGCTGCGGTGGTCAACTTTAAAATTGTTATTGCTTCACCCACTAATGAAGAAACTGTCCGTGAAAATACAGGGTCTGTTTACGTTACTAGTAGAATAGTTCCACGCTTTGAGAGCGGTTTTAAAATTCAATTACTCGTTGATGGTGTCGCATTCGCTAAGCCGAGCAACACGGGTACTTTTGCACTTCGTGATGTAAACCGCGGTGAGCACACATTGCAATTGAAACTATTTAACTCCGAAGGTTCTGTGGTCTCGGTTAGTGAAAGCAGCACTTTTTTTATGCATAGGGCATCGTCTTTGTAAGAATAGTGTTTTTTCTACCACGACACATTTCTTGTACGTAACTCTGTGATAAGCTGCTAAATATCATCAACGCACTAAAATGGTGCAACCATGCCCAACAATAATATTTTCCGCCCCGAACTCCTCGCAAGTATTTGGCAAAATCTGACTACGGCCGTTATTTTACTTGATGAACGTTTTACCCTTGTGTACGCCAATGACAGTGCGAGTGAGCTATTAGGCTTAGGCCCTAAACGTATTTTAAAACAATCTTTCGATAGCCTATTTAGTTACCACTCAATTGATTTAAAACGAATAGCGCAATACGCTTTAATTGATGGTGTAGATTGCCACCAGCACAGAGCTGACGTAGTTTTCGTTGATTCTCGCCATGCTAAATTAGCGATTAGTGCACGACGCGTTATGCTAGAAAATGCCTATTATATTTTGCTCGAATGTCGGCAAACGGATGATGAAATCCGCCACGATCAAGCTTCAAATCAAATGCACCAATATCAAGCTGCACGTAACCTAATTAGGGGGCTTGCGCACGAAATAAAAAATCCTTTAGGTGGTATTCGTGGAGCGGCGCAATTATTGCAGTATGAGGTTGATCAGCAAGAACGGGATGAATGCGCTGAGCTAATTATTGAGCAAGCAGATCGCTTGCGAGAACTGGTTGATAGATTACTAGGGCCGAATCAATTACCGCAAAAATCATACGGTAATATTCACCAAACCTTGGAGTCGGTTATCAGGTTAAGTACTCTCGACAACTGTGCCAACATCAGTTTAGAAAAAGATTACGACCCGAGTATACCCGATGTGTTTATTGACCAAGGTAAAATTCAGCAAGTTGTGCTCAATATCGTACGTAATGCGCAGCAAGCATTAGTGAACGGTGGTGTAATCAAAATTAAAACACGCATCAACCAGCGCCAACGACGCCCCGGAAAACCCCCTAAAAAGGCCTTGCAGATACAAATTTCAGACAATGGACCAGGTATAGATCCTAGCATTAAAGAAACGCTATTCTACCCCATGATCACGAATAAAGAAGGTGGTTCTGGCCTAGGCCTTTCGATAGCGCAAACCTTGATCGACCAACACAATGGCTACATCGAGTGTGATAGCTGGCCTGGTCATACAGAATTTAATATATATCTGCCGTTTGTAGATTAAGCGGTTTTGGAGCACCTATGAAAACAGTTTGGCTTGTAGATGATGATGCATCAATTCGTTTCGTACTTGAAAAAGCCCTCACCCGTGCAGGATTTAACGCTGAAAGCTTTTCTAATGCACAAGATGTCCTCACTGCACTTAAATTTAGCCAACCGACTGTGCTTATTTCTGACGTACGTATGCCCGGAATGGACGGTATGGCACTGTTAGAACTAATAGCAGAGCAAAACCCAGGGCTGCCAGTTATTATCATGACCGCGCATTCAGATTTAGATTCAGCAGTCAATGCGTTTCAAAAAGGTGCTTTTGAATACTTAGCCAAACCATTTGATTTAAATGAAGCCGTCAGCCTTGTTGAAAGTGCGTGCCGTGCGAATGCGACAAAAAAGACCAAGCGTAAGCAAGCTCCCCCCAAAAGTGCGCACATTATTGGTGAGGCCCCCGCTATGCAGGAGGTGTTTCGTGCTATAGGTAAACTATCGGCATCAAGCATGAGTGTGCTCATTAATGGTGAGTCTGGTACAGGCAAAGAGCTTGTCGCCAGTGCTTTGCATAACCATAGCCCACGAAAAGAAAATCAATTTATTGCTTTAAACATGGCCGCCATTCCTAAGGAACTGGTTGAGTCAGAGCTCTTTGGGCACGAAAAAGGTGCCTTTACAGGTGCTGATAGCGTACGTAAAGGCCGTTTTGAACAAGCTAATGGCGGCACCTTATTTTTAGATGAAATCGGTGACATGCCATTGGATGTGCAAACACGCTTATTACGCGTATTAGCAGATGGTGAATTTTACCGTGTTGGTGGGCATCAAAGTATTAAAGTGGATGTGCGTATTATTGCTGCAACACATCAAAACCTTGAAGATCTCGTTAAGCAGGGTAAGTTTAGAGATGATTTATTTCACCGTTTAAACGTCGTCAGGTTACGCCTTCCCGCGCTACGTGAACGCACCGAAGATATAGAACGCTTAGCGCAACACTTTTTGCATAAAAGCGCCAAAGACTTGCAAGTAGAAAGCAAAATTCTTAGCCCAAAAGCAACCGATCAACTGCGCTTATTCAACTGGCCCGGAAATGTTCGTCAATTAGAGAATACTTGCCGCTGGCTAACCGTTATGGCACCGGGTGAATTAGTCAGTGAGCAAGATTTACCTCCTGAGATTCTCGAAGTAGAGGCGTCGCAACAAGAAGGTGACTGGCTCGATGCATTTCAGCAATGGCTGAATCAAGAGCTTAAACAAGGTAAAGAGAATATTTGGCCTAACGTACAAGCTCAATTAGAAACCCGCCTGATTAAAACGGCACTAGCCAACTGCGCTGGACACAAACAAGAAGCAGCAGTAAAAATTGGCTGGGGTCGTAATACATTGACCAGAAAATTAAAAGAGCGCAATATTAATTCATAAAATAACAATATTGGTTTTTGATGAAGTTAATCGAGCACATTCCTCTCATAAAACAGATGGAAATTATTAATAGACTGAATTTTTTTAAAGAGTTCTCACTCAACGAACGACAAGTTTTGCTTGAATCATTCAGTCAATTATATTTAATTAGCCAAAGCCGTTTTTTATTTAAGCAGTTTGATAACGACAAACGCTTATACATTGTTCTCAGCGGTGCCATTGTTGTCTATAAACACAGCCACTTACTTGACTTAGGCACAATTGAGCCTGGTGAATTTATTGGTGAAGGCGCATTTATTAACAACCGAGAGCGTAGCACCAGTGCACGCGCCAAAAGCGACACTATCGTGCTTGCTATTACACCTGAAGCACTGACTCGCTTACCTAATGTGATCCGCGAAAAAATTAAAGATCGTATTATTGAAGGCATGAGTGAACGCATTACAAAATTAAATGACTACCTTGAATCACGCGGCTAATTTGCATTTAAACAGCTTCTCAACGAATGTCTCAGGTACCTGAATTTTAAATACCTCTGTAATCAACTGATACAATTGTGCTGAACTTGTAATGGCTAATTCGGTGCTGTGCTTGTTCTTTTCATTCCAATAAAAATACTGATTGTTACGAATTAGAAAGCGCTCTGAGTCGGCTATACGCGATACGACTAAGTTATTTACAAATGCGGCACTTTGATGTTGATGACTATAAAAGTGAGCAATCTCACAATCACTTTCATAAAATTCACCGAGCTCAATACGATAAATATATTTGAGCTCTGGCTGAGTTTGCTTAACTTCAATGAAATTATCAGTACGTTTTACTTGGTATGTATTCACCCCTTGCTGATGCAACCCTGATTTATCAATAGGCAGCGGTATAATTGGTGTACTAACACCAAAGCCAACATCAATTAAATATTGCTTGTTATCCAAGGTGAGCAGAATGAGACGATGTGAGCGTGGGTTTTGTGTTTGGCCATTGAGCATTACACGGCCAATAAGTATTTTTACATCAAAACCAAGCGCCTCTAGTGCAAGGTGAAAAATTTTATTGTGCTCAAAGCAATATCCGCCCTCGCGCTGCTCTATCAAACGCTCAAACAATATTTTAGGCTCTAAACTTAGCACTTTATCTTGTAGTGCATTGATGCTGCTAAAGCTGTATTGCGCTAAATGCGCGGCTTGCATGTGTGAGACTAAATCTAAATCAAGCTGAGCATGCGTGTTAACTAATAGTGTCGCAAGGTAGTTTTTTATATAAGTGGGCATAGTTAGTCCTTTAAGGTATATAGGGTATCTAGAGTATGCACACACTTTAAAACCTCAAGCTAAGTTGAGGTCAATACTTTTTATGCAATATTCAAACATGCGTAGTTCTCGTTATATAATTGCTCGGCATATTGTTCTGACAATGGTCGGCTCATTAAGTACCCTTGCGTGTAGTGGCAATATAGCTTAGATATTTTTTCAAGTTGATTGTCAGTTTCAATGCCCTCTGCAGTTACTGTTAAATTAAAGCTTTTTGCGATCGCACAAATTGCCTCCACTAATTGCAAAGAATCTTTACGGTGCTCTAAATCATTAATAAACGAGCGATCTATCTTCAATCCTGTCACGGGCAAACATGTCAACCGAGATAAACTGCTATAGCCTGTGCCAAAATCATCAATGTAAATACCAAACCCTAACGAATGCAAGCGCAGCAATGGCTCTATTAAACTGTCTTCTTCTGCCATCATTGCCGACTCTGTTAATTCTATTTTTATTTGTCGACAGCTGATAGAGCTCCGTTGCATTCGTGATTCTAACCAATCTAAAAACCCTTGACTATGTAGCTGAATAGGCGAAACATTAATACTTATAAATACTTCATTTCCTGATAGTGACTCAATAAAACTTAGAGCGCGCTCAAATACCCACTGACCTAGTTGAACTATTTTCCCGCACTCTTCAGCGATTGGAATAAATTCAGCAGGACTCACGTGACCTAAAGTTGGGCTATACCAGCGTAATAGCGCTTCAAAACCATTTAGTTTACGGCCTTGGTTACAAAACATAGGCTGCAGGTGCAATGCTAACTCATCACTCACAGAGGATTCATGCAGCATTTTTTCAACTTGCAATTTACGTGATACCTCATCAGCAATACTATCACTATAAATATAATAACCATTTTTACCGCGTCGCTTTGCTTCATACATAGCAACATCTGCATCATGCAATAGCTTTTCCGCCGTGCACTCATTACAGGGTGCTTTAAATGGTCGCACGCCAACACTGCCACTCACCGTGTATTGCTGCCGTTGATAGGTAAATGGCCTACGGATCTCGCCCAGCAAATCCTCCATTACCCCTTCGAGCGGTTGTAGTAGCTTGTGCGTTTTAATTAAAATAGCAAACTCATCCCCGCCTAATCGAGCTATTGAGCTACAAAAACCCATTAATATTTGCATTCGGGCGGCAAATTCAATAAGGAGTTTATCGCCAGCTATATGCCCTAAAGTATCATTAATTAATTTAAATCTATCGAGATCGATATACAGTAAAATAAAATCATCTTGGGTGGCTTTTCTTTTTACTTCAAGCGCATCTAAGAATGTTTGCCTGTTCAGTAAATTGGTCAGCCCATCATGCTGTGCTTTATACTTTAATTGCTCATGAAACAAGGTGTGCTGAGTGATATCAATCAAACGCCCCTCATAACGACGATTCCCATCATGTGTTGCCCAATTACCTGTTTGCCTTAGCCACAACGACTTGCCTTGACCATTCACCCCTAACCACTCAAATTCTTGATGATTACTTTGCTGTTGTAAATACGACAGCCACTGTTGCTGAGAATGTTCATCAGCCATTAGTTGACTAAAACGTATTGATGTTGATTGCTTATGATTACTTAATAATAGTCGCTGGAAGGCCGGATTAGCCTCCAATATATAGCCATGTTCATTTAGTACAAACAGCCCTTCGTGGCTATTTAAAAACACACTTTTATATTTTTTTTCTGCCGCTAGTTGCTGCTGTAATGCAATAAGCCGCTGACTGGATTCCCGCTCTAATTGCTGATTCGTTTTTGCCAAACATGCAGTACGCTCAACCACTGTTTTGTTCACTAGCTCATTACGATTAAGCAACGCCCTTACATGGAGTAACACCATCAAACCACAAAGTAGTGCAATCACTTCAAACGCTATAATCAAACAAATACTGTCATCGAGTAATGAATGTGACAATTGCTCTTTGCTATATAAAGTAAGCTTAATAGGCTCACCAAAAAAATTTACCTCACTACTCGCGCCAGCTGCCAACTCAGATAACGAAAACGTATTTTTCCAATCAGAGCTAAAAATCAAACGGTCTGCGACAGCGACTTGTAAATGCTGCTCTGTTCTCAAATACACATCTGAAAAAAGACTATCGAGTAGATTATCAAGTAAAAAACTAATCCCTAGTACGTGTCTAAAACCATCTACATCGCCTTGCTCGATCAAAATACTCCATTTGCTCTCACGGTTTGGCCAGACGAGAAGATACAACTGGTTACTCGCTTGCAAGCGCGCAACATGTGCGTTATTAAGTGCCACACTTTCTCCAACTGTATGGCCATACTCTGCCACTGGTGCAGCGCGGTTTATAACGAGCATATGCTCGGCATTTGCTTCTACACCTTTAATTTTAAAATCAAAATGCCCAGCCTTTTTAAGCGCCTGCGTTAAAACTTGCTGTTGTTGTGGCTTAATTAGCGCATACGACTCCAACCGCAATGGAACATCAATGCCCTGCAGTTGTGATTGTGCCAGTTGTAAAAATAATTCAGGTTCATATCCATTGAGTTGCTGATAGGCGTCAATTGAGTAAAGTAAATGCGAGATATGTAACAACTTAGTCTTTAGAAGCTGCTCATGGGTGGTTAATTGCTTTTCTAGTGTTTGCCGCGTTTCATTTTGGTAGTAGCTATGCAATATAGAACCAACATAAAGCATCATGAAAAAATACAAAGCGAAAAGTAAGTAACCTATTTGCATAGGCTGTTTCAAAATATTTAATTTCACAATATAGACTTATCATTTAGATTATGTACACTAATTAAATACGATAATAATTCTTATTTGCGATGATTAAAAGTAAACTTTACCTTTTATTTCTATTTTCGGTACTAAGTGCTGATTTTACGTTCGCTAATCAAAGCGAAATTAACATTTACTCTTTTCGAAAGCAGGAGCTCATTGCACCTTTACTTAACGATTTTGAACAAACCACTAAAATCAAAGTTAATTTAGTCAATGGTAAATCTCAAGAGCTATTGCGTCGTTTAAGCAATGATGGTGCCCAAAGCTTAGCTGATATAGTGCTGAGCGCTGATTTGGCCCAATTGCATAATCATCGCCACCTTTTACAACCTTTCAACGATTTTGCACAGCTGATCAATGTACCTACCCAGCTGCGAGATACTAATAATCTGTGGTTAAGTGTATCAATACGAGGACGGGCATTATTTACCAGCGATACAACACACGTGCCTACACCAATCTACTATGGCGATTTACAACAACCACAATACCAAGAAACATTTTGCGTACGGGACTGGCAGCACAGTTATAATCAAACCTTGTTTGCTGGTCTACTTGCCAGTAATAACAACCAAGACTCAGCTTGGATACAACACGCAAATAAGTTATTGGTAAAACGCCCCAGCGGCTCTGATAGAGATCAGCTAAGGTCATTAGCGCAGGGAAAATGCCAGTTTGCTTTCGCCAATCATTACTATTTAGCAATGTTACAAAACTCTCAGAATAAGCGCGATCGCGATATGGCCAGCAAACTCTCTATCAACTGGCTTAAAAATCAGCAAGGGTTAACACCTATATCAACAACCACTGTGGCTATCGCCAAATATGCGCCAAACGCTGATAATGCAAATCGCTTTATTGAATACCTAATAAGTAACAGCGCACAAAAAATGTACGCCAGTTTGCTGGCTGAATACCCGGTCACCAGCGTAATTAAAAACAGTGAGTTTAAACCTGCGCTCGAAGGCGTTAAACGCAGCATAGGTTTATTAGATCAAGCTAAAGCAATCAGTCCTTAATCCATATAAACAATCTGTAATGAACAATTTAGCCATTGTGGACTCCCAACATGCGCAGTATAGCGAAATGTATCTGAGGGTTTTTCCCCAAAAGGTGTGGCGACCAAAGGGGTTGAATGCGTGTATGACTGCGAAGTACCTCTATAATTGATGATTACATAGTCCTCATAACGCCCCCACTCTAACTGAGCACGAGTACCATTTAATAATGTAAACGCGACCACGTTTTCGTGAAATGTCACTTGTAAATCGTTGTATCTGTCTTCGGAGCAGTTAGTTGTACGCATTAATTTAGGCATATTAAAGCCCGGCTCAATGTGCTCACCACGTAGGTAAAAACCAATGTTACCATCGCTATAATGATGGTTTGCCACTGATACATAATTTAGCTGTGGTTGGTAGCCCATCAACTGCATAATATCAGCAAGTGACTGAGTTTCATGTGTGAGTAATTTATCTTGTGAGGTGAGCAATGTAGCCGCAGTAAACTCTTTCGGTATAGGCAATTGGGTAAATTGATAAGGTAATGTCTGCAGTTGTAATTGCTTTGTCAGTTGCTGCTTTTGTATTGCAGTTAAGCCTTGCGTATATACATAAACAGTCGGTTGTTGACACGCTGTTAGTAATAACAGCATGGCGATTAAAATTCCATTTTTCATAGTCACCTCAAATAGATTACAAGTGTAGTCTATTTGAGTTTCTCTTTTATAGCAACCTAATTTACTTGGCTATCAAGCCACGCATCAACACTTTTACGCGTATACAAAACGTCTTTAAATAAACGATGCCGCTGAAATTCAAGTAGCTTTTCTTTGCTATTTTCACCGCAACTCAATTGACTGTGATTGTCGTTAAAACGCGAAATTAAAGAAAAACCACGATCTGATCTATCAGGCACTTTTTTTACAATTTTGCTAAGTTCAGATCGTACATCGTCAGCGGTCATAAATCCCGAACCTTCCAAGCCCATTAGCTCTTTTTTCATGGCTGATCTAACGCCCATTTTAAATCTCCAGTACTGCGGCATTTGTAATTAAATGGCCAACTAAATATCGAATTCGACTCGAATAGCAAATTGCAGGCCAGCTGTTCGGGCGGATACTACGCGTGAAATACTACCGTTTTCTTAAAGACAGAGAAAAACACTAAAAAGTTGCACATTAATTTTATTTAATGCTTCGCTGACTTGAGACAGCTAGATGCAAAAATCACACTAAGCCTTTATACTATAGGCTGTGCCCTACCTTAATGAGATCGAACATGAACCAAGAATATATTGAAATTGAATTAGAAGAAGAGCCAATTGAGCTATGCAAACTCTTAAAAGTTCTTGATTTAGTCGAAGGTGGCGGCCAAGCCAAAAATCTCATCACTGAGGGCTACGTGGGCGTTAACCATGAAATTTGTACAATCAAGCGGAAAAAATTATACAGTGGCGACATCCTTGAATTTGATGGTGAGCACTTTCAACTGACATTAAGTGAAACTGCAATCCCAGCTGAGCGCTCTGCTCCATCAACACAGCCTGAGCCACAAAAGAACACTGAGCAAGCAGCTAATGCCCCCGCAAAAGCCAAACGTAAACGTGTTAAAAAACCAAAGGTTGATGAAAAAACAGGCCGCCGTCCTATTTCATTTGGTTAATCGACTCCAGACTTGTAAAAGTAGCCGTAATCGACTTAAATTACCTTTTTGAATAATGATTAAAAAGGTAATTTATGACCCCTCCAGACTGGTTAAAATCCGTAGCTTGGGCCGCCCTTGCTTGGAACTTACTCGGGGTAATTGCGTTTATTATGCAGCTATTTATGACCCCTGATATGATCAGTAAACTGCCTATAGAACAACAAGCTGCTTACTCAAACATTCCCCTTTGGTCAACGATTGCCTTTGCGGTAGCCGTATTTGGCGGCGCACTAGGCTGCATTTTATTATTACTTAGAAAAGCCATTGCACGAGACGTTTTTGCACTTTCACTTATTGCAATTTTCATTCAACAGTTTTATAACTTCATCGTTATTAACAGTATTGAATTGCTCGGTGCCAGCGCCGTATTTATGCCACTATTTGTAATCGTTATTGCCATTACTTTGCTACTGCTGAGCCACACAGGCAAACAACAAGCTTGGCTACAATAAAGTAGCCTAAGAGGCACACCTTGGTTTGATCACTCATGCTTGAAATATCAATTTTCGGCATCATCTCTACTATACTTGCTTGTATAAAATTAATACAAAAATAGACTGGTATGCACTTTGCATTTTAATCAATTAATCAATCAAAGGTTACGCTCATAACACTTAATACCAATCGTGTTAAGTTACTGACCACTTATAGCGAAATACGGCAGAAATTTTTACATGTAGTTGTTCTACATGAAAAATTTATAACGCAGTTAGCGCTTTATTTAGCCCGCTAGAATGGTTAAATATTTAAGTCGATTGGTATAAGTACTATTTAAGGATATTCATCTAATTAAGGGGCACATAATGAACAATAGTTTTGACACCCAAAAACAACTCACAATCAATGGCGAACAATTTCATATTCACTCACTGCAAGGTTTAGGCGATCAGGCTAAGCGACTACCATTCTCACTAAAAATACTACTCGAAAACTTACTGCGTAATGAAGACGGCGTTAATATTAAAAAACAAGATATTAAAGCACTTCTAAATTGGGATTCACAAGCCAAGCCCAGCGCTGAGGTTGCATTTACGCCTGCTCGCGTAGTCATGCAAGATTTTACCGGCGTACCTGCAATTGTTGATTTAGCCGCAATGCGTGATGCTATGGAAAGACTCGGTGGCGATCCAGCTAAAATAAACCCACTCTCACCTGCAGAGCTGGTAATTGACCATTCAGTACAGGTAGATGGTTACGGCGAAGATGGCTCTTTTGATTTAAATGCCAAACTTGAGTATGAACGCAATAAAGAACGCTATGAATTTTTACGTTGGGGTCAAACCGCCTTTGATAACTTAAAGGTCGTGCCACCTGCCACCGGTATTGTTCATCAAGTAAATTTAGAATATCTCGCTCGTGTGGTATTTAACGAAGAGCGCAATGGTCAACGCTTTGCTTATCCTGATACATTAGTCGGCACTGATTCGCATACTACTATGATCAATGGTTTAGGTGTACTTGGTTGGGGCGTAGGTGGTATCGAAGCCGAAGCCGCAATGCTTGGACAACCAATTAGCTTACTTATCCCGCAAGTCGTTGGTATGAAACTCAATGGCCGCTTACCTGAAGGCACCACAGCTACCGATTTAGTACTCACGGTAACTGAAATACTGCGCAAGCATGGGGTGGTAGGTAAGTTTGTTGAGTTTTATGGCGATGGGCTTGCTGATTTACCACTGGCTGATCGTGCAACCATAGCTAATATGGCCCCCGAATACGGCGCAACCTGTGGTATTTTCCCTATCGATGATGAAACCATAAATTACTTACGTTTAACCAATCGCGACGAAACTCAACTCAAGCTGATTGAAGATTATGCAAAACACCAAGGTCTATGGCGTAACGATGGCGATGAAGCCAATTACACCGATACATTAGAGCTCTCATTAAATGATGTAGTGCCTAGCCTTGCAGGACCAAAACGTCCCCAAGACAGAATTGCTCTCGATCAAGCTGGCGATATTATTGGTAAGCATTTAAAAGGTTTTCAAGATGAACGTCTTGCTAAACGCGACAATAGTGATGAACAACAAGCTCGTATTGAAGATGAAGGTCCAACAACGAATCCTGACGAGCCAATCAACGAAGCACAATTTATGGGCGCTGCAAAGGTAAACTTTAAAGGCCAAGAATTTGAACTTAAAGACGGCGCTTGTGTTATTGCTGCTATTACCAGCTGTACTAACACCTCAAATCCAAGTGTTATTTTAGCTGCCGGTTTAGTTGCTAAAAAAGCCCGTCAACTAGGTATTAATGTTAAACCATGGGTTAAAACATCGCTCGCACCAGGCTCACAAGTGGTAACTGATTATCTCAAAAATGCAGATCTAATGGATGACTTAGATGCACTAGGCTTCAACCTTGTTGGTTACGGTTGTACTACTTGTATTGGTAATTCAGGCCCGCTTGCAGATGAAATCAGTGAAGCAATTCAGCAACATAAATTAGTAGTGAGTTCTATTTTATCAGGTAACCGTAACTTTGAAGGGCGTATTCACCAAGATGTGAAAATGAACTTTTTGGCGTCGCCGCCACTGGTCGTCGCTTATGCAATTGCAGGACGCACAGATATTGATGTGTATAACGAACCATTAGCGCAAGATGCTAATGGTAACGATATTTATCTTAAAAATATTTGGCCTAGCGTCAGCGAAGTAAATGAACTCGTGAAAAAAACCGTCACTAAAGAAATGTTCGCTACCAGCTACGGCAATGTTTATAAAGGGGATGATCGTTGGCAGCAGATAAAAATTCCAGATGGCAAACTGTATGACTGGAATGACGCCTCAACCTACATTAAAAAAGCACCATTTTTTGATGGTATGAGCATTGAGCCTCCTGGTATCCCTGCAATTAGCGGCGCTCGCTGTTTAGCTAAACTTGGCGATTCCGTCACCACGGATCATATATCCCCTGCTGGCGCAATTAAAGCAAGCGCACCTGCGGGCGAATACTTGCAAGAAAATGGCGTAGAAAAATCACAATTCAACTCCTACGGATCTCGCCGTGGTAACCATGAAGTGATGATGCGCGGCACCTTTGCCAATGTTCGATTAAAAAACTTACTTGCTCCAGGTACTGAAGGCGGGGTAACTCGTACTCAACCCGATGATGAATTGGCCAGTATTTACGATGCGGCTATGGCTTATCAACAACAAGGTGTGCCATTAGTTGTGCTAGCGGGGGCTGAATATGGTACTGGTTCATCGCGTGATTGGGCAGCAAAAGGCTCCTTATTACTTGGTATTAAAGCCGTTATTGCGCAAAGTTATGAACGTATTCATCGCTCTAATTTAATTGGTATGGGTGTACTACCACTGCAATTTAAAGCAGGAGAAAGTCACGAGTCTTTAGGTTTAACAGGTCAAGAGCAGTTTGATATTGAAGACCTGTTCGATAAAACTAAAGAAGTGTGTGTGATTGCCACTAATAACGAAGGTAAAAAAGTCAGTTTTAGCGCCGATGTACGTATTGATACTCCCAAAGAGTGGGATTACTACAAACACGGCGGCATTTTACAATATGTACTGCGTAATATGCTCAGTAACTAAACACTTTGATGACTGGGCTTTGCAGTGCTTGACTGCTTAGCCCTTTATTATTTCTTTGATGTAAAACAAGTCAGCCTACAAATTATTAGCTACACTTAATTCACGTTATCAATGGTATGCATCGAGTATGACAGAGCAAAAAACGATACAAGTACTTAAGGTGTTTATCATACTTGGCATATGCCTTATTTTAGCTGGGCATTATTTATTAACATCTGACATTTTTGGCGAACAAAATAGTATCCGCGGCATTATGATTAGTGCAATTTGCATTGCGGTAGGGGTTTTATTTTCTCTACCAACAAAAATCTATCTCACCATCATACTAATGAAGTTAGAAACTGAACACCAAACACATGCACCCACAAGTAAGCATGCTACAGATGAGTAAATTTCGACTTATTAAAAACACCTCAGTTATTAGTCTATTACTGCTGGGGCTCTCATCCAATACCATTGCTGCCCATGAAAAGCTAACAATCGCTTCTGGAAACTTCGCCCCTTATTTCATTCAAAATGAAATCATCGGTAATGGTTTCTTTGATAATGTCGTCGTAGACGTTCTTAATAAGCAAGGTTATACCAAGCTAAAAATCATCCCGTTAAATAACGATGCAATTCAACGTTATTTTGATAATCAAGTCGCAGATATTGCCATTAACTACACAGCTCAGCCACCCAAAGGAGCATTTCCTTCACGGTTTAGAATCAAGTTTATGAATAGAGTGATTATGCACTCATCCGAATGGGCGGAAAACATAACCAACTTAAGCGATTTAAAAGATCTCACTGTAGCGAGCTTTATTGGTGCGTCACAATTATTTGGTAATGATTACCGTAAACTAACGCAGCAAAAAAACATAAATTACTCAGAGATTGGTAACCAACAAGCACTTAACAAACAGCTGCACACTAATCGTATTGATGTACGTATAGGTGACTACCTTGTATTTTATTGGAATACAGCACACTTAACCCAATTAAGCCCTAAGCAATTTATTTATCGCGATATTTTAAACTATGACGGCTCATATATTGTATTTCAACAATCAGCCCTTAGAGATGAATTTGATGATGCTCTAATGAGAATGATGCACTCAGGGGAATTGGATAAATTAACCCAACAATGGTTAACTCAGTATAATCTTCCTAGCGTCGATGATCATCAGTTTTTTGCTAACAATACAGCCTCACTCCAACCCTAGCCTATAGGCTTAATTATTCGACTCTAAAGCTTGAGTGCGTTGCTCTAACTTTGTCTTTATTTGCTCTGCATCATCGAATAACTTTTTAATTACCACCGGGTCATAAACACTATTTGAGCTTTTAGGAAGAGTTAAATTACCAGCTTTTGCACTCCCTTTTAATATTGATGTGTCTTCGGCTGCAATGACTGTAATATCTTTAGGATCGAGTACTAATCGCTCACTTTTACCATCAGGGTTTGGTTGATCTGAGTAATGCCATTGACCACTTTTATCTTGCCATTTGTAAATTGTAGTGGCTTTTTCAGTGCTATCACCTGATATTTTTTCTACAACCTGATTACTTGTTTTTACTACAGCATCAACCGCATGATCTAAAGCTCCGCTCGACAAAGCGACCATTTGCTCTTTAATATTGTTCGATGTACTGCCGATATCTTCACTATTTAACCACGTTTCACCATCTGGGCGCTGTAAGTAAAATAAGGCTGTAATGCTAATTAGCAAGATCATTGTTGCTAAGTACGCAAAATATTTCATAATCAATCCTTTGGGTTAAAAGTAAGCCATTCATAAACTACCTTTACTGGTAGCGGCTAATTATACTAGCAAGCTCTTTACTTTCTTTCAGCTCTTTTAAAAAAAGATTAAACTCTCGAACAAGCTTTCTTCCCTTTGGAGTGTATGAAAATTGCAACTGAAGTGGTGCTTTACCAACATTGAAATCACTTATAACTAATTGCGATAGGTGCGGGTGTTTTTTGATATACCAATTCACCACATCTCTCGACATAATGGTAAAGCGCTTACTCATAGGTGTATCACTATAGAGACTTTGCAGTATATCTAGATCTGAATAAAAGTTCTCACGATGCAGTACGTTACTATTCACTAGTAATTCATATTTTGGATAAACATAACCAAACCGCCCTAGTAATATCCCGTCTTTTAAACTATTCAACTCTTTAAAGTCAATTAGCTTAGTGCCATGAGACACTACCAGTACGTCTTCGACTATCGCTATTTCTTGGCTCCAATAATAAGATTCATCACCGATAAGCCAAACCTCTGATTCCATCCGCGCATCAACATAGCCTTGCTGTAACATCTTCGCAGATCGTTTTTCCGGTGCAAATATATACTCAATATCTACCTCTGAAGCCTCTGAAAAAAGAACCAGAAGCTCGTTTAAAATACCTTTATGCTGCGTGTCCACAAAATGATAGGGCGGGTAGTCTTCATCAGGCAATGCAATACGAAAACTATCCGCAACTGCAGAAGCTGACATAAGTAAGAAAAAAAGCAGACAGAATTGTTTCATAAATGCGATTCACATAACAAACTGGTTATTAAGCATACTACATTTACAAAAAAACGCAGCGTGTGCTGCGTTTTTAAAATAATACTAATTAAAAAGAATTAAATTCCATCGCCGTCAATATGTAGACCACATTCGCGATTTAAGCCAAAGAAACGCGTTTCTTCTTCAGTCATACCCGGCTCTAACTTACGTGTAGTATGCACATCTCCCATCGACACATAACCTTGCTCCCATAATGGGTGATACGATAAACCGTGCTTAGTTAGGTACTGATACACATCACGGTTTGACCATTCAATAATAGGATAAACTTTCACTGTGCCACGGCTAATTTCAATCACTTGCTTATCAGCGCGCGATGATGCTTGATCACGACGTAAGCCGCTAAACCATGTGCCTGCGTCAATATCTTTTAATGCGCGAGTCATTGGCTCAACTTTATTAAGCTGATTATATTGCTTAATACCCGCTTCACCTTGCTCCCATAGCTTACCGAATTTAGCCTCTTGCCATGCTGGGCTAAGGTGCGATTTATACACTTTTAAATTCAGTGATAAACGCTCGGTTAATTGCTCAATAAACTGATAGGTCTCTGGAAATAAATAACCAGTATCAGTAAGAACCACGGGAATATCTGGCTTTTGCGAGGTTACTAAATGCAACATCACAGCGGCTTGAATACCAAAGCTTGATGATAAAAATTGTGTGTCAGGCAAATTTTCAAGTGCCCACGCTACACGCTGCTCAGCAGTTAGCTCTTTAAGCATGCCATTTGCGTCAGCCAGCATCGCTGCTTGGCTTTCTTTATCAAGCTTTAAAATGTTTTTAAATTCACTCATAGTAAATTCCAAACCTTAGCCGATGTGTTGCATCGGCTTTAAATTATGCGTAAAAGTCGGTGACTGAGACTTTAACTTCAGCGACTATGCCTTTGCGGATCACAAAATCACCAAAACATTCGCCGTCATTACGTTCACTCGCCCATTGACCTATTAATTTATCAAAGGCTTCTAGATATACATCTTCACCGACATTTTCTAAATACAACTTAGGAATACGTGTGCCTTCAAGGTTACCACCTAAGTACACATTGTATTTACCTGGGCCTTTACCAACTAAACCTGCTTCTGCAAGCATTGCGCGGCCACAGCCATTTGGGCAACCAACAACACGCATAATGATGCTGTCATCAGGAATACCATGCTTAGCAAGTAACGCTTCGGTTTTTTCAATTAAACTTGGTAAGTAACGTTCAGCTTCTGCCATCGCTAATGGGCATGTTGGCAGTGCCACGCATGCCATTGAATTTTTACGCTGCTCTGAATCTTTGTCGTCAATCAAACCATGGTTACGGGCAATTTCTTCAATCACTGCTTTTTGATCTGCTGGCACACCGGCAATGATCAAATTTTGATTTGCCGTCATACGCATATCACCTTGGTGAACTTCTGCAATTTTACGACAACCTGTTTTAAGTGGTTTACCTGGGTAATCTAAAATACGACCACTTTGAATAAATAATGTTAAGTGATGCTTACCATCAATACCTTCAACCCAACCAATGCGATCCCCTCGATGAGTAAACTCAAACGGGCGACTCGGTGCAAATTTAACACCTGAACGCGCTTCAACTTCGGCCTTAAATACATCAGACCCTACACGGTCTAGCGTGTATTTAGTTTTTGCATTTTTACGGTTTGAGCGGTTACCCCAATCACGCTGAACAGATACCACATGCTCAGCAATTTTTAGCGTATCTTCTAACGCGATAAAGCCAAAGTCATCGGCTTTGCGTGGGTACGTTGCAGTATCGCCATGAGTCATAGCAAGGCCACCGCCCACTAAAACGTTAAAACCAACTAGCTTGCCGTTATCAGCAATTGCTACAAAGTTTAAGTCATTCGCATGCACATCCACTTCGTTATTTGGCGGAATGGTTACCGTAGTTTTAAACTTACGTGGTAAGTAGTTAGACCCCAAAATTGGCTCTTCTGTGGTCTGTGCTTTTTCGCCATTTAACCAAATTTCAGCATAGGCTTTAGTTTTTGGTAATAAATGTTCAGAAATTTTCGCAGCCCAATCGTACGCCTCTTGATGAAGCTCAGACTCAACTGGATTAGTTGTACACAGTACATTACGGTTAACGTCCCCAGCTGTAGCGATTGAGTCAATGCCCACGCTATCAAGCATTTGGTGCATGCCTTTAATATTTGGCTTTAATACACCGTGAAACTGGAATGTTTGACGGGTCGTTAAACGAATACTGCCGTAGCTGGTTTTGTCATCGGCAAATTTATCAATCGCTAGCCATTGTGCTGGCTGAATAATACCGCCCGGCATACGTGCTCGTAGCATTACGTTATGAAGTGGCTCAAGCTTTTGCTTGGCGCGCTCACCACGAATATCACGGTCGTCTTGTTGATACATACCGTGGAAGCGGATTAACTGAAAGTTATCAGCAGTAAAGCCACCGGTGATCTCATTTTGTAAATCTTGCTCAATCGTGCCGCGTAAAAAGTTACTTTCTCTTTTCAAACGCTCGTTATCAGAAAGCTTTACGTTTTTATCTTGTTCGCTCATGGTAAATCCTAAATTAGTTACAGTGACGGCTGTTAACTTTTAACAAAGTAAGCAACGTTTAACTTTAATAAACGTCTTTCTGATAGCGGTTGGCGCTACGTAAATCTTTTAAATACTGTTCAGCGTCTTCATCGTTTTTGCCACTATTTTCTTTGATGATATCAACTAAGGCTTGATGAACATCTTTCGCCATGCGGTTTGCATCACCACAGATATAAAAGTGCGCGCCGGCTTCTAGCCATTCAAATACGGCTTTGCTGTTACTACGTAACTTATCTTGTACATAGACTTTCTCAGCTTGGTCGCGGCTAAACGCCACATCAACTTGGCTTAATAGACCAGATTTTAAGTAACCTTGAATTTCTACTTGGTATAAGAAATCTTGCGTAAAGTGTGGGTTACCAAAGAATAACCAGTTTTTACCTGATGCTTCACGGGCATCACGCTCTTGTAAAAATGCACGAAATGGCGCAATACCGGTACCTGGGCCTACCATGATCACCGGTGTTTCATCATTCGCTGGTAGGCGGAAGTTATCATTATGCTCGCTGAATACTTTAACTTTACAGCCTTCTTCAGCACGACGTGCTAAATAACCAGAACAACCACCTAAATGCTCGCTACCAAATGCATCAAATTCAACAAGGCCAATCGTTAAGTGCACTTCGTCTTCTACTTCAGCTTGGCTTGATGCAATTGAATACAAACGCGCTTGTAACTTACGCAGGCAATCAACTAATGTTTGCGCTTCAAGCACAGCTGGATTTTGACGGATCACGTCGAAGATTTGACGAGGTTCAATGTATTCACGCATTGCCGCTTTATCTTCAACTAGCTTTAATAACTCAGGCGTACCTGTCGCGATTGCATATTTTTCAACAAAGCCAGGGTATGACTGAGTGAGCTCAAGTTTCTCGATTAATGCATCACGAACACTTAATTCAACATCACCTAACTTTACGCTCGTTGCGCCATCAATTTGAGTCAGTGTCAGCACTTCATCAACTAATGCTTCATCATTTAGGAAGTAAACACCTAGTGAGTCACCCGGCGTATAGGTAATATCTGAGCCTTCTAATGAAATTTCAACGTGACGAACATCTTTGGTTGAATCACGGCCAGTAATCTTTTGTACTAAACTCAGCTCTGCCGCAAATGGATTTTGCTTGGTATATTGGCTGGCAGCAATTGCTGGTGCACCAAATGAAACCACTTGCCCACCAGTTGCACCTTGCTGCGCTTTTAAATCAGGTTCAAACGCATCAAGTGCACCCGTGATCCACGTTGCCGCTTCATCATCATAATCAACATCTAAATCAGCGCGCTGATAAATAGTCTCTGCACCTAATTTATTTAAACGCTCTTCAAAATCTTTTGCCGTTTGGCAGAAGAACTCATAGCTTGAATCGCCTAAACCAATAACCGCTATTTTAACACCATCAAGCTTAGGTGCTTTTTTGGTTGCTAAAAATTCATGCAATGTTTCCGCATCTTCTGGCGGCTCACCTTCACCGTAAGTTGAAACCACGACCGTAAGGAATTTTTCTTTTTTCAGGGCTGTTGGTTTGTAATCAGACATGCTTACTAGTTTCACGGCTAAACCACGTGATTCAGCCTGTTCTTTGAGCTTAGTTGCAACGCCTTTTGAGTTACCAGTTTGCGAGCCATATAAAATGGTCAACGCTGCCGCCTCACCTGCACTTGGCGCAGCACCTACAACACCACCTAAGTTGGCCGTATTGGCATTCGCAGCAAGGTAACCACTTACCCAAGCTTGCTGAATTGGATTAAGCTCAGCCACTAAACCTTGCAGCTTTTGTACTTGCTCTTGCGATAGCGGACTTGCTAGCGCATTAAGTTGACCTAACAACATGAATTGATTCCCCGTAACCCTGAAAGTTATCTGCGAAGTGACACTATTTAAGTTAATCACTTTGCCTAAAATTTGCCTCAACTCTATGGCTACAATCTAGCCTTAGAGGATTCTTTGAGTGTGAAGAATAACGGGGTATGGGCGAATAAAAAAAGAATAGAATCTGCTTTGTTATTCCATTTAGTTATGAACTTATATAAATACCTTCAAAAACAGATTAAAAGCTAAAATTTGAGCAATTTAAGCTTTTACTTATAAATAGTAAATAAAGCGGTAACAAAAATAGTTCATAATTAAATCACTTATATTTGCAAACAGCTGAACATTAACAATTATGCAACATGGAAGTTGTAAGGTATATTATTCTGGTTCAGTTATAGAACATAAAAATAAAATAAAAGGAAACACCATGTCACACGGGACATATAAAAAGCACATACTAGCCAGTACACTATTGTGTACTTCACTATCAAGCGCAGCCACCATTACTAATGGTGGCTTTGAAAATTGGGTAAACGGTGCACCAGAAGGTTGGAGTACAATTGATTCTGGCATTGCTCTTTCAGCGAATAGCTCAGTAGTTAATTCGGGAGTATTAGCTGCTAAAGTAGTCGTCACAACCGCCAGCCAAAGTAGCACTGATCTATTACAGCAAGTTAACGTAGAAGCGGGACAAAGTTATTTATTCTCAACGTGGGTTTACCACACTGAAGGAGGTGTTAAAGCGCGCCTATTCGCCAACGGTTATCAAAGCTATTCAAATCCGGCACTATTAAACCAATGGCAAGAAATAAGTTATCAATACACCGCTTCGAGCAACACCACTATTGCTGTTGGACTGCGTTTTTACGATGTAAATGGCTTTGATGGCAATGAGACTGTGTATGTAGATAGCTTCACACCAACCGCAACGGTTACACCCCCACCGCCAGGCTGTGCTGATAATACTGTAGATTTAACACTCGCAACCGATAACTATGGCGAAGAAACCAGCTGGCAAATTACCAATCACCAAAATATTACGGTTGCATCGGGTAGCAGTTATACCGGCAACACAACTTATAACGAACAAGCCTGCCTTATTGATGGTGATTACACCTTTAGTATTTTTGACAGCTATGGTGATGGTATCTGCTGCTCATTTGGCAATGGCAGCTATACATTAAACCAAGGACAAACAGCCATTGCCAACGGCGCTAGCTTTGAGCACTCACAAGCTACACCTTTCACATTAGGCAATACCGATCCTGTTACCCCACCCGTTGACCCTACAGGCTATTATGTGACTACACAGGGACTTACAGGCTACGCTTTAAAAACTGAGCTTTATAATATTATTAAAGGTCATAACTCACAGGGTTATTCTGCCATTTGGAGTTTTTACGATAGCGCATCTCGTGATAAGTATTTTGAAAATGACAACTCAATTCTCGATCGCTATTCAGAAAAACCAGCCGGGCAAGATAGCTTTAATTATGTAGCAGTGACTAATCAATGCGGAACTTATCGCAGTGAAGGCGATTGCTACAATCGAGAACACTCTTTTCCTAAGAGCTGGTTTGGCGGTAAAGTTGAACCTATGAACTCGGATGTACATCATATTTTTGCAACCGATGGTTACGTTAATTCAAAACGCAGTAACTTTCCATTTGGTGATGTAGGCAGCGCAACATATACCTCAAGCAATGGCAGCAAACTTGGCACCGCTTCAAGTTCATTAAATTATTCAGGCACTGTATTTGAGCCAATTGATGAATTTAAAGGTGACTTTGCTCGCGCCTACTTTTATATGGCAACACGTTATGAGAACGTTATTGGTAGTTGGCAAAATAACACCACTTACAGCAACGCAGTACTTAATGGCACATCAAACCAAGTGTTTGAAAACTGGGCGGTAACTATGTTGGTTAATTGGCATAATAGTGATCCTGTCAGTCAACTTGAACTAGATAGAAACCAAGCCGCATTTGAGCATCAAGGTAATCGCAATCCATTTGTCGATCATCCTGAATTTGTAGTGATGATTTGGTAAAAAGACTCAAGCTAGGTTAGAAAGAAATAGCCCTCTTAACTGCGAGGGCTTTCTACCATCTAATTTGTAACATTATTTTTACAATAAAAATTAGATACTTTTTATTAACAAGTGCCAACATTTCATATTAAACAATCAGATTGTGGAGAATTGCTAAATACTCTAAAGGAATATTAATTATCAAGAAATTCACTATATGAGGGAAGATAGTAAAACCAACCCAATTGAATGTTAATTCCAATATGTAGTCAAATATGTGTTCAAATACAATGAACAAAAAACCTCATATCCACCAAGAAAACCACTTGAATCAGAACTTTCTTGTTTTACTTCTGGTTTTTCCTTATAGGTATTAATTGTGACGAAAACACAGTCTTTATAATTACTTTTATTATTCTTTTCTTCCATTATTTTTCCTTATTTAAAGGCACAACTGAACCCACATTAAGGTTACCTTGACGTGTATTGTTTATTTTTGTTTGCAGTAGAGTTGTGCTTGTGGGCTATTGAAATGATACATTACGATTGGATAACTTAGAGGTATTTTTAGTTAGCACCTCCTTTCTTGATTAATTTGATATGGTATATAACTTAAATGATTACTTATTTTTCCTTATTAACCACTGATAGAGCCATTATAAACCCAAAAGAAGATTCTGCCAAATAACACAAAATACAAGTAAAAGTCAAATTTAAACAAGCAAAAAAATCAGCAATTTACAAATAATAATCTTAACGTATTAATAGCATTCCTTTGTGGTGACATAAATGTAATGCCAGCGTATACGCTTGCTTGCTGTTTCATTATTCTTTGAGGGCGAAGACAGAACGAATATTGCTAAGCGGCTAAATACAGCACGCGGCAGTATCAATAAATGGAATTAATATCAAAAGCCACAGAGCCGGGACGTCAGTAGTTGTGATCGTTGATGGTGCTGGTTGACATACTATTTATTGATACTGTACAACCATTTAATAATATAACGTTGATAAAGCTTCCACCTTACTCCCCAGAATTAAACCCAATGGAGCAAGTATGGAGTTGGCTACGGCAACACTGTCTATCAAATCGTGTATTTAGTGGTTATGAAGAAATAGTCGAACAGGTATCGCAAGCGTGGAATGGATCCATCTCAGTTCCTGGTACGGTTAAAAATGAGAGATTGGATAAAATTGACTTAATCTTTATGCAGATTGGTATTAACTCAGTACGATGTAGCTCGTGATTTATCGCGACAACCGATATATGGGGGTGTATTGCTTTCAGATGAACGCCTGAGCGACATTGACCACCTTGCACCTTGCTCACTTTTTCACTTTCCTGCAGACGTAAAAAAGCCCGACTCTATGAGTCGGGCTTTCTTTATTTGGAGCCTGGCGATGACCTACTTTCACATAACAAATGCTACACTATCATCGGCGCTGTTTCGTTTCACTACTGAGTTCGGCATGGGATCAGGTGGGTCCAAAACGCTATTGTCACCAAGCAAAT